>NZ_JBHWIR010000047.1:6985-8581 GCF_042731835.1 Kitasatospora sp. NPDC059817
CGGGCCGGGGCGCGGGCGGGGGGGGCGGGCGGGGGGGGGGGCGGCGGCCCCGGGCCCCCCCCCCCCCCCGGGCCTGGTCACTTGACCAGGCGGGACCAGTCGGCCGGCTGCCCCGGGTCCAGCGCGCGCAACTGGTCGAGCACCTTGGGGTCCTGGGCGTCCAGCCAGTCGGCGACCTGGCGGAAGGACACGCAGCGGACGCCCTCCCGGGTGCAGACGCTCTTCATCACGTCCTCGATGGCCTGCATGTAGATGCCGCCGTTCCAGCTCTCGAAGTGGTTCCCGATGAAGAGCGGGGCCCGGCTGCCGTTGTAGACCCGTTCGAAGCCGTTGAGGTAGCCGTTGCGGGTCTCCTTCTCCCACGCGTCGTACTTCTTCGGATCGCCCTTGGTGGTGTCCCCGGACTGGTTGGCGAGGAAGTTGAAGTCCATCGAGAGGACCTGGGCCGATTTGCCCGGGTAGGGCAGCAGTTGGAGCGGGAAGTTCCAGATCCCGTCCTTCTTGCCGGGCCAGACCTGGAACTCGCCCGGTGAGCTGGCGTCGTACCGGAAGCCGGCCGCCTTCTCGGCCGCGAGCAGGTTCTTCTGGCCCTCCAGGCAGGGGGCGCGGCCGCCGACCGCCTCCTTGGTGTAGTCGAAGGGCAGCGGCGGGAGGTTCTTGAAGCCGGTGTTGGTCTTCCAGTTGGTGACGAAGGAGATCGCCTGGTCGAGCTCGCTCTTCCACTCCTCGGTGCTCCAGTCGCCGCCGCCCTTGGAGCCGCAGAAGTGCCCGTTGAAGTGGGTGCCGATCTCGTTCCCGTCCTGCCAGGCCAGGCGCAGTTGCTCCAGGGTGTCCTTGATGTGGGCGTCGGTGGCGAAGTCGATGGCGGAGGCGCCGACGTCGTGCTGCGGCGGGTGGTAGAGCGTGCGTTTGGACTTGGGCAGGGTGTAGATGCCGCTCAGGAAGAACGTCATCTGGGCGTTGTTCTCCGTGCCCAGCTTGCGGAAGCGCGAGAACTGTTCGTCGTCGCCCTCCAGCGCGCCGTCCCAGGAGAACACCACGAACTGCGGCGGCTTCTCACCGGGCTTCAGCTTCTCGGGCCGGGGTTGTCTGGGCTGCGGGCCGGTGTCGGAGGTGGAGCCGTCGCCGAGCACCTTGACCTGGCCGTCCCAGGTCGGCGTGGCGCTGGGGGTCGGGGTGGGGTTGGTGCTGCTGGGACTGTCGGAGGGTGTGCCGCTCGGGTCGGGTGTGCTCTCCGGCGCGGCGCCGGCGGTGGCCGGTCTGCCCTTCGAGTCGGGGCCTCCCGTGCCCAGGCCGAGGGCCACGACGACCCCCGTTGCCAGCAGGACAGCCACGCCACGAGCAGGCCGCACCGTTCCTCCGCTTCTCCGACCCGCCGTCACATGCTGGTCAGATAGTCATACGTATGGTGCGAACATCAGAACACCTTGATCGACAATGTGTCGAGGCTTGCATGGGACGGGAGTTGGGAGATAGGTGTGCGACAGGAGGCCGGCCGCGCCCCCCCGCGGTGGGCGCCCGCCCCCCGCGGGGGGCGGGGGGGGCCCGCGGGCGCGCGAAAGGCCACGCAGGCACACCGCCCAGACGCGCGCGCTC
>NZ_JBHWIR010000047.1:8591-40063 GCF_042731835.1 Kitasatospora sp. NPDC059817
CAGAGGGTGGACGGACCCCGCGCGGCCGCCGGCGCCCCCCCCCCCGCCCCGCCCCCCCCCCCCCCCCCCCCTCCGGTCGGGCGGGCTCAGCGGCCCGCGTAGACGTCCTCGACGTAGCGGCGCTCGTCGATCAGGCCCTGGAGCCAGGCCTGGGCCCGGCCTTCGTCGGCGCCGGGGGTCCGGCTCCGGTAGAGCTCGCGGAAGGCGGCGCGGACGCCCGGGGCCATCCGGGCGCCGTCGCCGCACACGTAGACCTCGGCGCCGGCGGCGAGCAGGCTCCAGACCTCTGAGCCCTCGGCGGCGATGCGGTCCTGGACGAAGCGCCGGCCGTCGACGGGCTGTTCGCTGAAGACCGGGCGCATCGAGACGGCGCCGGCCTGCTCGGCGGCGAGCAGTTCGTCGCGGTGCAGGTAGTCGGCATCGGGCGCGTCGCAGCCGAAGTAGAGCAGGGCCGGGGCGAGTTCGGCGCCCCTGTCCGTGGCCTCGGCGGTGGCGGCGGCCTTGTCGGCGGTGGCGGTGGCGGTGGCGAGCAGGGCGCGGCGGTCGGCGACCGCGCCGCGGAACGGCGCCAGGCCGGTGCCGGCCGCGATCATGATCACCGGGGCGCGGTGGCCGATCCGGAACGTCTCGCGGCACGGCTGGAGGCGCGCCAGCACGGTGTCCCCGACGGCCACCCGGTCGAGGTAGCCGGATCCGACGCCCCGGAAGGAGCCCCGGCCTGAGCGGGCCGGGGCGTCGAGCACGGAGACCATCAGGTCCACGTGGCGCGGGGCGCTGGTCGGCGAGGTGGAGATGGAGTACATCCGGGGCCGGATCGGCGGCAGCAGTTCCAGCAGCACCGGCCAGGTCAGGACCTCCCGCAGGGCCGGGTGGTCCTCGACCAGCTCCAGCAGCGTCCGCGGGTCGTCCTCGGGCAGCGCCCGCAGCGCGGCCCGCTCGGGCGGGCAGGGGTTGAGGCCGGCCAGCGTCGCGCGCTGGGCGGCGCTCGGGCGGTCCTGCAACTCGACGTGGTGGGTGAGCAGTTCGCGGACCGTCAGCGGCCGGTCCACGGCGAGGATGGTGCGCCGGTTCGCCACGATGCCGAGCAGGGTGTCCGGGTCGGCGCCGAACACCTTGGCGGCGCGCTCGACCAGGGCCGGGTCGTTGGCCGGCAGCACCGAGACGTGGTCCGCGGTGCGGTAGTCGACGCCCTCCGGCAGGGCCAGCCGGACCAGGCGCTTGACCCGGGGGTAGGCGGGGTCGGTGAGGCTGCCGACCGCCGTGACGGTCAGCCCGATCACGCGGCGCTTCGCGGCCAGGGCGTCCAGCGGGCCGCCGGCCAGCTCGGTCACGGTGTACGTCTCCAGGGCGGCGGCCTCGGCGGCCTCGGCGGGCGCGGTGCCGGTGCCGGGGGCGACGACGGGTGCAGCGGCGTCGCCGTACCGCTCCAGCAGGGCCCGGCTCAGCGCCGTGGTGAACTCCGCCACCTTCCCGGCCAGATCGCCGGAGGCGTCGGCCGCGCCCCGGGCGAGCAGCCGGGTGCCGCCGAGGGCGGCGAGGCCCTCGTCGATCAGCGTCGGCACGCGCTGGTACGTGGCGGCGTACGTCCGGTCGCCGATGCCGAGCACCGCGTACCGGACGTCCTTCGCGAACCCGGCGGTGCTCGCGGCGCCCTCGCCGCCCTCGGCCTGTTCGGCCTGTTCGGCCTGCTCGGTCGCCGTCCGGAGCCGGCGGACGAACTCCGCCGCGTCGTCCGTCGGCTGGCCGTTGTACGAGGCGGCGGTGATCACCACCGGCCGGTCGGTGGGCAGCCCGTCCGCGTAGGCGTCCAGCGGGGCGACGGCGGTGTCGCAGCCGAGCGCGGCCGCCGCGTCGGCCAGCTGCCGGGTGAACTCGCGGCAGGCGCCGTAGTTGGAGCCGTGCAGGAGCAGCAGACCGGTGCCCTGGCGGACCCGCCCGGGCAGGTCGGCGGCGCGGACGGGCGCGTCCGCCACCGCCGGGGGCGTGGGCGTGCGCGGGGCGAGGGTGAGGGTGAAGTCGTCGGGCTTGATGGTGAGCGTCTGCTTGATGGTCAGCCGGTAGTCGGCGTGGTCGATCAGCCGGTAGCGGTGGACCAGCATGCCGAGCAGCATGGTGGCCTCGTGCAGCGCGAACTGCCGCCCGATGCAGGCGCGTTCGCCGGTGCCGAAGGGCTTGAAGGCGTGCGGTGAGCGGGCCGCCTCCGGCTCGGGGTCGAAGCGGGAGGGGTCGAACAGCTCCGGGTTGTCGCCCCAGACGGGGTCGCGGTGCAGCATCATCGTGGCCACCAGGACCGGCTCCCCGGCGCGGACCGGGATCCGGCCGCCGAGCAGGGTGTCCGCGCGGGCCTCGCGGCTGAACGCGGGGGCCGTCGGCCACAGCCGCAGCGCCTCGTTGAGCACCTGCCGGGTGTACCGGAGCCGGCCGATGTCCTCGTACGAGGGCTCCGGATCGGCCTGGTCGCCCCAGAGCGCGTCCACCTCGCGCTGGACCTCGCGGAGTACGGCGGGGTGCTTGACGAGGTAGTACAGGGCGAAGGAGAGCGCGCCTGAGGTGGTCTCGTGGCCGGCGATCAGGAAGGTGATCACCTGGTTGCGGATGTTCTCGGCGTCCAGTCTGCTGCCGTCGGCGGGGTGCACGGCGTCGAGCATCAGGCCCAGCAGGTCCTCGGCCGGGCCCTGTTCGGGGCTGCCGGCGCGGGCGGCGATCACCTCGTCCACCACCGAGGCCAGGTACCGGGCGTCGCCCCGGGCGGCCTGGTCGGGCTCGCTGTGGTCGAGTTCCGGGTCGCGCAGGAGCTTGTTCATCGCCCAGTTCAGGGAGCGGACCATCGCCTCGACGAAGGGGTGCGGCTCCTCCCGGTCGAAGGAGCCGAAGTCGAAGCCGAAACCGGCCAGCCCGATGGTGTCCAGGGTCATCCGGGTCATGTCGCCGGGCACGTCCACGACCAGCCCGGCGGCCGACCGGCCGTCCCAGGACTCGATCAGGCGGCGGGCCACCCGCAGCATCACGGGGTGGTAGGTGCGCATCGAGCCGAGCGCGAAGGCGGGCATCAGGATGTCGTGCGCCCTGGCCCAGTTCGGCTCCGCGTTGTACGCCGTGAACAGGCCGTCCCCGGTGAACTCGCGGACGTTCTCCAGGGCCGGTCCGATCGACTTGGTGAACCGCTCCTCGTCGGCCAGCTCCTCGACCAGGTCCAGGCCACTGACGATCAGGGTGTCCCGCCCGTGCAGGCGCTGGACGAAGGCCGGGGCGTGCCGCCGGGCCAGCTCCATGGTGCGCAGCAAGGGGGCGGCGATCGGCGGCGCCGACGAGATGTCGACCAGCGGCACCCCGGCGGGGCTCTGCCGGGGCACCAGGGTCCCGGGCGGGAGCCCGGCCCCGGCCGGATTCGCAGCCTCGGCTGCCGCCGGGGTCATCGTCTCGGTCATGGGTTGTCGCCTTCCGTGGCAGGAGAAACCTCGTCGTCCTCCACTCTCGCCCGATCAGGGCGGGAACCCGGGCCCGAGGACTACATGTTTGTGCAGTAGCGGCGGGCGCGGAAGACTTGTCAACGGACCGTCAGGTCTGCTGCACGCGCAAGTTGTACACGGGAGGGGCCGGGATGAGACTGACCGACTGCGAGTCGACGGCGGAGAGCTGGCAGGACCTCGCCGTCATCTGGCGCAACCGGACGCTGCGGTTGCTCGACCACGTGCCGGTGGCGCTGGCGGTGTGCGAGTTCAGCGGCCGGATCATGATCGTCAACCGGGCGATGGCCGCCGAATTCGGCCTGCTGCCCGGGCAGTTGCGCAACCGGAAGATCCTGGAGTTCTTCACCCTCCGGGACAGCGCCACCATACCGGCGCTCGCCGAGGCCGTCCGCCTGCACCGCCGCTCGCAGTACCCGGCGCCGGTCTCCTGGTCGGCCGCCGACGGCACCGAGCGGAGCGGCGAGATGACCGTCGCCCTGGTCGGCGACACTCCGGAGGACGCCCCGAACCTGCTGCTCTCGCTGCCGGTCCGCACCGGGCCCGCCGGCCCGCCGGCCGCCCCCCGCCCCGAGGTGAGCCCGATCGAGGCCCGGATCCTCGCCGCCGCCGCCCGCGGCGCCACCACGGCCCAGATCGGCCGGGAGATCGGCCTCACCCCGGACGGCGTCAACTACCACCTCGCCCGGCTCACCCGCCGCTGGCGGCTGCCCAACCGCACCGCACTGGTCGCCCGCGCCTACGCCACCGGCGTCCTGGCCCCCGGCGCCTGGCCGCCGGAGCCGGCCCCCCGACCATGACGGGGGCGGCTCGCGGGGGAGGCCAGCAGGCTGGGCTGCGCGGGCTGGGTTGCACGGGGCTGGGCCGTTCGGTGATTTAGTTATATGCTCACAATGATTTCAACAATACAAATACTTGTGGAGCCCCCACCATGCCGGACGCCGCCCCACGACGGCCCTGGCTCGTGCTCGCCATCTGCTGCATGAGCCTGCTGATCGTCAGCCTCGACAACACGATCCTGAACGTCGCCCTGCCCGCCATCCAGCGCGACCTGCACACCTCGGTGTCCGGGCTGCAATGGACGGTCGACGCCTACACGCTGGTGCTGGCCAGCCTGTTGATGCTCTCCGGCTCCACCGCCGACCGGGTGGGCCGCCGCCGGGTCTTCCAGATCGGACTGGTGGTCTTCACCGCGGCGTCGCTGCTGTGCAGCCTGGCCCCCGGGCTCGGCTGGCTCGTCGTCGCACGGATGCTCCAGGCGGTGGGCGGATCGATGCTGAACCCCGTCGCCATGTCGATCATCAGCAACACCTTCACCGACTCCCGGCAGCGTGCCCGCGCCATCGGCGTGTGGAGCGGCGTCGTGGGCATCAGCATGGCCGCCGGACCGATCGTCGGCGGCGCCCTGGTCGAGTCGGCCGGCTGGCGGGCCGTCTTCTGGATCAACGTGCCGATCGGCCTGGCCGCGCTGTTCCTGACCCGCAGGTACGTGCCGGAATCACGGGCGCCGCGGCCCCGCCGGGTCGATCCGGTCGGCCAGGTGCTCGTCATCGTCCTGCTCACCGCGCTCACGTACGCGATCATCGAGTCGCCGGAGCGCGGCTGGACCTCGCCGCTCGTCGTCGGCTGCGCGGCGGCGGCGCTGGGCGCGCTGCTGGGCCTGCTGTGGTACGAGCCCAGGCGCACCGACCCGCTGATCGAGCTGCGGTTCTTCCGGTCCGCGCCGTTCGCGGGCGCCACCGTGATCGCGGTCGCCGCCTTCGCCTCCCTGGGCGGGTTCCTGTTCGTCAGCTCCCTCTACCTGCAGAACGTGCGCGGGCTCACCCCGCTGCACGCCGGGCTGTTCATGCTGCCGATGGCGGTGACGGCGCTGCTGACCGCACCGTTGTCCGGCCGCATGGTCGCCTCCCGGGGGCCGCGCATCCCCCTGCTCCTCGCCGGGGCGGCCCTGTGCGCGAGCGCCGTGCTCCAGGCGCTCACCTACTCCGAGCACCTTCCGACGGCCGTGCTGGTCGTCGCGTACCTGCTCTTCGGCACCGGCTTCGGCCTGGTCAACGCGCCCATCACCAACACCGCCGTTTCGGGCATGCCCCGTTCGCAGGCCGGTGTCGCGGCCGCGGTGGCCTCCACCAGCCGGCAGATCGGCCAGTCCCTCGGCGTGGCCGTCGTCGGCGCCCTGATGGCGGGCGGCGCGTACGCGCACACGGCGGCCTTCACCGACGCCGGGCGGACGGCGTGGTGGATCATCGCAGGCTGCGGCGCTGTCGTGCTGGTCACGGGTACGCTCACTTCCGGCCGCTGGGCCCGGGAGACGGCCCTGCGCACGGCGGAGCGGCTCGCCGCCGAGGAGACGCCTGAGACACCGGAGGCGCCGGGGACGAGGGAGACGAAGGAGACGGTGAACACCTGATGGACCGCCCGCACACCGGCGAGCACCACGAGGGGGACGAGGCCGCCACCAGCACGGCGACCAGGGTCTGGCAGGGGCTGAACGCGCTCGTCCTGGAGCGCTACGACCGCCGCAAGACCGTCGCCGAAGCCCTCGGCATGAGCTTCAGCCGGGTCAGGGCGCTGCGCCGCCTCGGCGCCGACCCGATCACCCTGCGGGACCTGGCCGAGCGGCTGGGCAGCGACCCGCCCTACACCACCGTCATCGTCGACGACCTGGTGCGGCGCGGCCTCGCCGAACGCGTCACCAATCCCGCCGATCGCCGGTCCAAGCTGGTCCATCTGACCGAGGAGGGCCAGGCGAAGGCCGCCCTCGCCGCCAGGATCCTCACCACCCCGCCCGACGACCTGCTCGCCCTGCCCCCGGAGGACATCCAGGCGCTCGACCGCGTCCTGGCGAAGCTCCTGGACTGAACCCCCCGGGGCGGGTGCCGTCATGGCCGCCGACGGGCTGTGAGGCCAGCGTGAAGGTCGTGGGTGGGGCCGGTGATCGGCCGTTGATCGGGCGTAGACGGCAAGCCTGCAGCATCTGGAACCGGAGGGGACCGGTTCGGAGGCCACAGCCTGACCACCGGGACCCACGCGGTCGGACCACGGACCGCGCGGGTGCCCAGCGCTGATGCCGCCACCGGTCCCGACCCCCATCAGGAGTCCGGACCACGAAGGGCAGACGAGGCATGGACGGCGGGCAGTGGGTGCAAGCGGTGAGGCCGGCGGCGGGCTTCGGCGAGCAGTTGAGGGTACGGCGCGAGCGGATCGGCCTGACCCAACAGTGCCTGGCCGATCACGCCACCCTGAGCGTGCGGGCGATCCGGGACATGGAGAGCGGCCGAGTCAGAAGGCCGCGGAACGAGACCGTCCGGCTGCTGGCGGACGCGCTGCGGCTGGAGGGCCGCAGCCGGCCGGACTTCGAGGAGGCCGCCCGTCGGCACCCGCTCGCCGATGAGCCGGCGGCCGTGGCGCCGGTCGCCCCGCCGGTGGCGCGCGGGGCCATCGTCGGCCGGGAGATGGAGGCCGAGGTGCTGTCCGACGCCTTCGCCGTGCACGGGGACCGGCTGGTCTCGCTGGTGGGGCTCGGCGGGGTCGGCAAGACCCGGCTCGCCCTGGAGGTGGCCCGCCGCCTGCACCTGGCCGCCTGCTGGTCGGTGCGCTGGGTGGACTGCGCCGGCGACCCGGCCCCCTGGCACGGCCGGATGGACGACATCGTCCGGGACATCGGCGACCGGCCCGCCCTGCTGGTGCTGGACGGCGCCGACGGCGGGGTGGACGCCGGCCGGCTGGACGGGCTGTTCCACCACTGCCCCGGGCTGCGGGTGCTGATCACCGCCCGGGAGGCCTGGCCGCTGCCCGGCGGGCAGGTCGTCCCGCTCGCGCCGCTGCCCGTGCCGGCCCCCGAACTCGACGCCGAACCGGAGGCGTTGGCGCAGATCGGCGCCGTCCGGCTGCTGCTCTCGCACCTGCGCCGGCTGCGCCCCGGCTACACCCTGGAGCGCTCCGAGGCCCCCGCCGTGGCCGCGCTCTGCCGCCACCTGGACGGCCTGCCGGGGGCGTTGGAGCGCGCGGCGGGGTGGACGCTGGTGCAGTCCACCGCCCAGCTGCTGGCCCGGCTGTCGGCCGGCCCGTTCACGCTGGCGGCACCGCCGGTGGTGTACGGCACGCGCGGTGACGTCCGGGACGAGGTGGAGCCGGCGATCCAGCGGTTGACGGAGCGCCAGCGGGCCCTGCTGGACGTGCTCGTGGACGAGCCCGGCGACTGGTCGGGGGAGGACGCGGTGGTCCGCAGCGGCTGGGCGCCGCAGACCTGCCTGGCGACGGTGCACGAACTGCTGTCGCGCGGACTGATCCGCAGCGTGCCCGCCCGCGACGGGGTGCGCTTCACGGTGCTCAACGTGTGCCGCCGCCTCCTCCAGGAGGAGCCCGGGCACCGGTTCGCGCCGGCCGGGGACGTCCAACTGCTCGCCGTCGCGGGCTGACCACACGGCGGCCGGCCGGGTGTCGATACTGCCGCATCTTGCCCGCATCTTGCCGCACGAGCTGCCGGTCGCCGGGCCCGATCGTTCCTAGCGTTCTCCGCAGGGCTGGACCGCCGCGGAATACGCGCCGGAATTCCCGGGCCGCCGGCTGGGGCGTCGGCGGAATTCCATCGAGGATCGCTACCGACGAGGGCTGGATTGTGGAGCACGGAAATGCAAGAGAGAGCAGACTGGACGTCGTCGTGACGACGACGGCCTCGGATTCGCACACCTGGAACCTGGTGTTCCTGCAACTGCTGCTGGAGGAAATGGGCCACCGGGTGACGAACCTGGGCGCGTGCGTCCCCGACGCCCTGCTGCTCTCCGAATGCCGCCGGATCGAACCGGACCTGATCGTGGTCAGCAGCGTCAACGGGCACGGCTACCAGGAAGGACTGCGGGTGATCCCGGCCCTGCGCGCCTGCCCGGAACTGCGGCGCACCCCGACGGTCATCGGCGGCAAGCTCGGCATCGCCGGAACCGACGACCCCGACCGCGAGCGCACGCTGCTCGCGGCCGGCTTCGACCGGGTCTTCGAGGAGGACTCCGCGGTGGCCGGGTTCCGCGAGTTCGTCGACGGGCTGCACTCCCGGGTCCTGCTGTGACGAGCTTCGGCGCGTTCGTGGCGCAGGCCGCGGAGGCCGGCGCACTGGTGGTCCAGCCCCGGATGGGGATGGCGCAGGCGGCCCGGATGCGGGAGGGCCTGCTCGCCACCCGGGCGGCGGCCGCCGTCACCGTCGGCACCATCACCCTGGACAGCTACACCCGCACCGGCGACCTCGACGCCGCGCGGCGGGCCCTGGCCGCCGGGGCCGGCCTCAACGGCTACCCGATCGCCACCCACCCGGTCGACGTCACCCGGGCGGTCCTGGCCGGGGTGGCGGACGCGGGCTTCCCGGTACAGGTCCGGCACGGCTCGGCCGCGCCGGAGCACATCATCGGGGCGCTGCTGGCGGCCGGCCTGGACGCCACCGAGGGCGGACCGGTCTCCTACTGCCTGCCGTACGGCCGCACCCCGCTGCACGAGGCGGTGGCCCGCTGGCAGCGCAGCTGCGAACTGCTGTCGTCCATGCGGGAGTTCGGTGCGGATCCGCACCTGGAGACCTTCGGCGGCTGCATGATGGGCCAGCTCTGCCCGCCCTCGCTGCTGATCGCCATCAGCGTCCTGGAGGCGCTGTTCTTCCGCCAGCACGGGCTGCGCAGCATCTCGCTCAGCTACGCCCAGCAGGCTAACGCCCGCCAGGACGAGGAGGCGCTGGCCGCGCTCGGCCGGATCGCGGGCGAACTGCTCGCGGACGTCGGCCACCACCTCGTGGTGTACGCGTACATGGGCGTGTACCCGCGCTCGCCCGGCGGCGCCCGGCTGCTGCTGGAGGACGCCGCGCGGCTCGCGGTGCGCGGCGGCGCCGCCCGGCTGATCGTCAAGACCACGGCCGAGGCGCACCGCATCCCGACCGTCGCCGAGAACGTCCGGGCGCTGGAGACCGCCGCCGCGGCCGCCACGGCGGAACGCGCCCGCCCCCGGCCCGCCGCCCCGCCGGACACCGGGATCGAGGCCGAGGCCAGGGCGCTGATCGGTGCGGTGCTCGACCTGGACGCCGACCTCGGGCGGGCCCTGGTGCGGGCGTTCGCGGCCGGCTACCTGGACGTGCCGTACTGCCTGCACCCCGACAACGCCGGGCGGACGCGCAGCTCGCTCGGCCCGGACGGACGGCTGCTGTGGTCCGCCGTCGGCTCGATGCCGATCGCCGGGCTCGGCGAGGGCGGCCGCGCGCCGATCCTCGGCTCGGCCGGGCTGCTGGCCGCGCTCTCCCAGGTCCAGCAGCGCTACGACGACCGGGCCGGGCGCTCGCCCGCACCCGCACTCCGGGGGCTGCCCGCCGCGCGGTGAGACGTCCGGTGAGACGCCCGCTGAAACGCCCGGTGAGACGCCCGCTGAGAAACCACGCTCCACGCTCCACGAGAGAACGAGAGAAGAGGACCCCGACCATGCCCGACACCACGCCCCTGCCGCCGACCGACCCGGGCCGGCACCTGACCGCGCCGGCCACCCGCAGCGCGCTCCGGATCCAGCAGCACCTGCTCACCGCGGCCCGCGAGTTCCTGCGCGGCCGGGGCTTCACCGAACTGCTGCCGCCGATCATCGGCCCGGTCACCGATCCCGGTGCGCGCGGCTCCAAGCAGGTGGACATCGACTTCTACGGCCACCGCTACAAGCTGATGACCAGCGCGATCCTGTACAAGCAGGCCTCGTTGCTCGCCTTCGACAAGATCTTCTGCATCGCCCCGAACGTCCGCCTGGAACCGCTGGAGACCGCCGGGACGAGCCGGCACCTCGCCGAGTTCCACCAGTTGGACGTGGAGGTCGCCGGGGCGAGCCGGGACGACGTCGTCCAGCTGGCCGAGGACCTGGTGGTGCACATGGTCGACAGCACCGTCCGCGCGCTGCCCAAGGAGTTCGCCGAACTCGGCCGGGACCCGCAGGCCTTCGCCGAACTGCTGCAGGGCTCCTTCGGCCGCATCCGGCACGCGGAGGCGGTCGCCGAACTCCAGGGCATCGGGCACCCGCAGAGCCCCGAGGCCGAACTCGACTGGGAGGGCGAGGCGTTGCTGTCGGCCCGGCGGGACCGGCCGTTCTTCGTCACCGACTACCCGAAGGGCTCGCGCGGCTTCTACGACCGCGAGCACCCCGACGACCCGGGCCTGCTGCGCAACTTCGACCTGCTGGCGCCCGAGGGCTACGGCGAACTGTGCAGCGGCAGCCAGCGCACCAACGACTACGCGGAGATCGTCACCCGGATGCGGGAGACCGGCGAGAACCCGCAGAAGTACCGCTGGTACCTGGACCTGGTGCGCGAGGGCGTGCCGGCCAGCGCGGGCTTCGGCATCGGGGTCGAGCGGCTGACCCGGTACGTCGCCGGGCTGGACGCCGTCTGGCAGGCCAGCGCCTTCCCGAAGATCGCCGGGGTGGTGTCCCCGTGAGCGACCTCAGCGCGCCGGGATTCCCGGAGGAGGAGGTCCGGCACCGGGCCCGCGCCGGGGCGGCCGCCGCCTTCCCGCCCGCCGAGGAGTACGGACACGTGCTGTTCGGCGCCGGCCAGTCGGGCGCGGCGGACCGGGCGGCGCCGCCGGACGCCCTGGACGCGCTGCGGATCGTCCCGCCGCTGTTCCTGCCGCAGCGGCTGGCCAAGCTGATCGACCTCGGCCGCGAGCCCGACTACCGGGACGTCGAACTCGCCACCGTCATCGGCGGGTTCGCCTCAGCGCTGCCGGTGTACGTCTCCGCGACCGGCTCCACCCGGGCCGCCGGCGGTGACCTCGGGCTGGCACTGAGCCGGCAGGCCGGGGCACTCGGCATCCCGATGGTGATCGGCGAGAACGTGGTGCCGGTCAACGGCTACGGCCGGCTCGGCGAGGCGGCCGACCGCACGCTGCTCGGCCGGCTGCGCGCCTACACCGAAGAACTTCCGGACGGCCTCGGCGGCGTGGCCGTCCAGCAGAGCACCGAGGACGCCGACGCCGAGGTGTGGAACCTCGTCCACAGCGACCCGGCCGCCCTGCCGCTGCTGGAATCCGGGCGGCTGGCCTTCGAGTTGAAGGTCGGCCAGGGCGCCAAACCGGGCCTGGGCGGCATGACGGTGCTGGAGGCCGAGGCCGCCGCCGCGCTGGGCGACCGCTTCGGGCTGGACCCGTTGTTCGGCGACGGGCGGGTGCTGCGCGCCGCCACCCCGGGCACCTTCACCGCGGAGATCCTGCGCCAGCAGATCCGGCTGATGCGCAACAACTACCCGCGGGTGCGGATCTGGGTGAAGCTCTACCCCGGCCGGGACGTGGCCGAGGCCGCCCGGGTGGCGCACGAGGCCGGGGCGGACGCCGTCGTGGTGGACGGCGCCGAAGGCGGAACCGGCTGGGCGCCCGGGGTGTTCCTGCCGCACGTCGGACTGCCGCTCGCGGAGTGCCTGCGCCGGCTGGCGGTCGCGCCGCCGCCCTCGCTGCTGGTCTCCGGGCGGATCTGGGAAGGCGCCAGAGCGGTCAAGAGCCTGGCCTCGGGGGCCCGTGCGGTGGGCCTCGGGCGGGCGGCGCTGATCGCCGTGGCGGAGGACCGGGAATCCGGGCTCCGCCGTTTCGTGGACTGTCTGGCGCTGGAACTCCGACTGCTGATCAGCGCGCTCGGAAAGTACGCTCCGCAGGCCCTGGACCGGGAGGACGTCTGGTCCCCCGAGGAATGCGGAATCACCGCCGGCCGGTAGCCCCGGCCTGCCCGGGTCGATTCCTGCGGCATGTCCGGAAAGCGGCAGCGGAAAACTGCCGATTTCCTTCCTCCTTTCCTGCCGATAGGGCCGTCGAATTCCCCCTATCGTCGAACTCGTCGCCGATTCATCTCACTTCTGGGGCTGGATGATGTCCTCTCGCGGTTTTCCTACTGAGAATGCTGCGCCCGAAAGCGCGGCGCCCGAAATCACGGTGCCTGAAATAACGGTGTCCGCTTTCGAGCCGCCCGCTTTCGAGCCGTTCGCCTCCGTCGTCCGCCGCTTTCCGGAGCGGCCGGCCGTCCGCACCGGCGGCCGGACCGTCAGCTACCGGGAGCTGGACGGCCTGACCGCCGCGCTCGCCGCCCGGCTCGCCCCCGGGGGGACGGTCGCCGTCACCGGCCGCGACCGGCTGGACCACGTGGTCGCGCTGCTGGCGGTCCTGCGGGCCGGCGCCACCTACCTGCCGCTGGACCGGGAGGCCCCGGAGGAGCGCAACCGCTGGATCACCGAGGACGCCGGGGCCTCCCTCGCCCTCGGCGGCGAGGAGCTCACCGAGCTCACCGGGCGCAGTGCCGCAGCCGGTGCCGCTGCCGGCTACGTCATCTACACCTCCGGCACCACCGGCCGCCCGAAGGGCGTGCACGTCCCGCTCGCCGCGCTGACCGGCCACCTGGCCGCCGCCGTCCGGACCTTCGGCCTGACCGAGCAGGACGTGGTGCTGCAGTTCGCCCGTCCGACGGTGGACGTGGCCGTGGAGCAGGTGCTCGGCGCGCTGTCCGCCGGGGCCTGCCTGGTCCTCCCGGAGCACCAACTCCTCTCCCCGGCCGAACTGCTGGACCTGCTGGACGCCGAGGGCGTCACCGTCGCCAACCTGGCCGCCGGCTACTTCCAGGACGTGGTGGCGGCCCTGGGCGGCCGGGTGCCGCGCACCCTGCGGCTGATGATCTCGGGCAGCGACAAGCTGGAGCCCGCCACCGCCGCCGCCTGGTGGGCCGCGACCGGGGTGCCGCTGCTGAACGCGTACGGACCGACCGAGACCGTGGTCACCGCCACCACCCACCGGCTCGCGGGCGAGCAGCCCGAGGCGGGTGTGCCGATCGGGACCGCGCTCGGCGGGCGGCGGCTCTACGTGCTCGACGAGCGGCTGCGTCCGGTGCCGCCCGGCACGGCCGGCGAACTGTACGTCGGCGGGCCGCTGCTGGCCTCCGGCTACCTGGGCCGCCCGGGCCTGACCGCCGACCGCTTCGTCGCGGACCCGTTCGTGGCCCCGCTCGCAGACCCGCCCGCGGACCCGGGCGGGGAGGCGCCCGCAGCGCCGATCGGCGCTCCCGGCGCGCGGATGTACCGCACCGGCGACGTGGTGCGCCGCACGACCGAGGACGGCCCGCTGGAGTTCGTCGGTCGCAGCGACCACCAGGTGAAGGTCCGCGGCTTCCGGGTCGAGCCGGGCGAGATCGAGCAGGTGCTGGCCGGGTACCCGGGCGTCACCGGCTGCGTGGTGGTGGCGCGCGAGGGCCGGCTGGCCGGCTACCTGACCGGCGCCGCGCCGCAGTACGCGGAGGCGCGGGCCTGGCTGGCCGAGCGGCTGCCCGAGCACATGATCCCGGCGACGCTCACCGCGCTGGACGCCTTCCCGCTGACCGGCGGCGGCAAGGTGGACCGCCAGGCCCTGCCCGAGCCGCAGTCCGCGCCCGAGGGCCAGCCGACCGGACGCCCGCCGCGCACGCCCGCCGAGCAGCTGATCGCGGCGGTCTGGGCGGACGTGCTCGGGGTGCCCGAGGTCGGGGCGGACGACAACTTCTTCCACCTGGGCGGCGATTCGCTGACGGCCGTGCGGGTGGTGGGTCGGGTCTTCGACGTCTTCGGCATGGTGTCCCCGTACACCATCTTCGACGCGCCGACGCTGGCGGAGTTCGCCGCCGCGGTGACCGCCGCCTCCGGCGGTGAGCGCCCGGCGCTGGTCCGCTCGGGCGCCGCCGAGGCCCCGCTGTCCAAGTTCCAGCGCGGCCTCTGGTTCCTCGACCAGTGGAACCCGGACGCGCCGACCTACGTGGTGCCCTGGGTGTTCCGGTTCGCCGGGCCGGTCGACCCCGAGCTGCTGCGCCAGGCGCTGGCCGGGGTGGTGGCGCGGCACGAGAGCCTGCGGACGACCTTCGAGCTCGCCGAGGACGGCCCGCGCCAGGTCGTCCACCCGGCCGTGGAGCTGCCGTTCACGCTCACCGAGACCACCGCCGGCCAGGTGGACGACCTGGTGGCCGAGGCCGCGCTGGAGCCCTTCGACCTGGAGGCCGGGCCGCTGGTGCGGGCGCGGGTCTTCCGGGCCGCCGGGGCGACCACGCTGCTGCTGCTCTTCCACCACATCGTCTGGGACGAGGGCTCGCTGCCGGTGCTGGAGGCCGAACTCCAGGAGCTGTACGCCGCGGCGGCCGAGGGGCGCCCGGCCGAGCTGCCGGAACTCGCCGTCCAGTACGGCGACTACGCGGCCTGGCAGTACCAGGACGACACCGCCGAGCGGCAACTCGACTACTGGCGCGAGCAGTTGGCCGACGCGCCGGACGCCGACGCGCTGGCGCCGGACCACCCCCGCCCCGAGGAGCAGGCCTTCCGTGGCGCGTTCCACCGCTTCGCGATGGCGGATCCGGTGGCCGGGGCCGTCCGGGCGCTCGCCCGCAGCGAGGACGCCACCCCGTTCATGGTGCTGCTCGCCGGGCTGGCGCTCACGCTGCACCGCCGCTCCGGGCAGCGCGACCTGGTGCTAGGCTCGCCGGTGAACGTCCGTGGCCGGGCCGAACTCGACGGCCTGATCGGCTACTTCGTCAACCTGCTGCCGCTGCGCCTGAAGGTCGAGGAGGGCGTCTCCTTCCGCGAGCTGGTCCGGCACGTGCGCGAGGTGTCGATCGCCGGCTACCGGCACCAGGAGGTGCCCTTCGACGACATCGCGAACGCGGTGGTGGAGGAGCGCCCCGAGGACCGCAACCCGCTGTGCCAGGTGCTGCTGGAGCTGCACCCGCTGGACACCCGCCCGCTGACCGTCGGCGGCTGCGAGGTCACCCGCGAACTGCACTCCAACCCCGTCTCCCGCTTCGACCTGTCCGTCTCGGTGGACGACCGCGGCACCGGCTTCACCGGCCGCTTCGAGTACGACAGCGACCTCTTCGAGGCCGCCACCATGGCGGGCCTGTGCGAGCAGTGGCTGGGCACCCTGGCCGCCGCCCTGGAGGTGCCGGGGCACGCCCTGTTCGAGGCGCAGGCCGCCCGGGCCCCGCAGGCCACCGCCCTGATCTCCGGTGAACGGACCGTCCCGTACGGTGAGTTGAACGCCGCCGCGAACCGGCTGGCCCGCCACCTGGTGGGCCTCGGCATCGGCCGCGGCGACACCGTCGCCGTACTCGCCGAGCGCGGGCCGGAGATGGTCACCGCGCTGCTGGCCGCCCTCAAAACCGGCGCCGCCTACACCCTGCTCGACCCGGACTTCCCGGCCGAGCGGCTGGCCGGCGCGGTCGCCGACACCGGCGCCGCCACGGTGATCACCCACGGCCACGCCACCGTGCCGTTCGCCGTCCGGCGCCAGGTGGACCTGGACGCCGCGGCCGCCGAACTGGCCCGGTGCGCGGCGCACGACCTCGGCCTGCCGGTCGACGGCGGCGACCTCGCCTGCGTGATGTTCACCTCCGGCTCCACCGGCCGCCCCAAGGGCGCGGCCGTCCCGCACCGCGCGCTCACCACCACCTACCTCGGCCAGGACTACGCCCGCTTCGGCCCGGACGAGGTCTGGCTGCAGTGCTCGCCGGTCTCCTGGGACGCCTTCGCGCTGGAGCTCTACGGCGCGCTCTGCTTCGGCGGAGCGTGCGTCCTGCAGCCCGGCCAGCGCCCCGACCCGCAGGCCATCGCCGAGCTGACCCGCCGCCACGGCGTCACCGAACTCCAGCTCTCCGCCAGCCTGTTCAACTTCCTGCTGGAGGAGCTCCCGGAGACCTACGACGGCCTCAAGCTGGCCATCACCGCCGGCGAGCGGGCCTCCGTCACCCATGTGGCCAAGGCCCTGGAGGCCTACCCCGGCCTGGTGGTCGCCAACGGCTACGGCCCGGTCGAGAGCCTCGGCCTGACCACCTGCCACCAGGTCGGCCCGGAGGACGTCACCGGCAGCTCCGTCCCGATCGGCGTCGCGCTGAACGGCAAGGGCATCCTCGTCCTGGACGAGCTGCTGCGCCCCGTCGAGCCCGGCGTGACCGGCGAGCTGTACGCCTCCGGCGGCGGTCTCGCCTACGGCTACCTCGGCCGGCCCGGCCTCACCGCCGAGCGCTTCGTCGCCTCCCCGTTCGGCGCCCCCGGCGAGCGCATCTACCGCACCGGGGACCTCGGCTACGTCAGCGCCGGGGGCCTGCTGGAGGTCACCGGCCGGATCGACGACCAGGTCAAGATCCGCGGCTTCCGGGTCGAGCCCGGCGAGATCGAGGACGCGCTCACCCGGCACCCCGCCGTCCAGGAGGCCGCCGTCACCGTCCACGAACCCGCCCCGGGCGACCACCGCCTGGCCGCCTACGTCACCGTCGGGGCCGACGCGCCGGACCCGGAGGTGCTCCTCGACCACCTGGCCGGCCTGCTGCCCGAGCACATGGTGCCAGCCACCCTGGACGTCCTGGACGCCCTGCCGCTCAACCACAACGGCAAGGTCGACCGGAAGGCGCTGCCCGCCCCCGCCGGGCGCCGGGCCGCCGCCCGCGACCCGCTGACCGAAGCCGAACGGCTGGTCGCCGAGGCCATGTGCGAGGTCCTCGACCTCACCGAGGTCGGCCGGGAGGACAACTTCTTCCGGATCGGCGGCAACTCGCTGGCCGCCGTCCGGGTCGCGATGCGGCTGTCCCGGGAGACCGGCACCCGCGTCCCCCCGCAACTGGTGTTCCGGGCCAGGACCGTGAGCGCCATCGCCGAACGGCTGGCCGCCCGATGACGGGCCGCACCGCACACGAAGGGAACGAGGCCGTGAGCCCGTCCGACCACCCGGCGCGCACCGCGCCCGCCTCGGGGCTGCAACGCGGCCTCTGGTTCCTCGACCGCCTCGATCCGCGGCAGGTCACCTACTGCACGCCCTGGACGGTCGACGTCACCGGCCCGCTCGACCTCCCGCTGCTCCAGCGCGCGCTGGACGCCCTGGTGGCCCGGCACGAGGTGCTGCGCACCACCTTCGCGCTGCACCCCGACGGCCCGCGCCAGCAGGTCCACCACACCCTCGCCGTGCCGCTCGCGGTGACCGACCTGCGCCCGCAGGGCGGCCCCGAGCAGGCCGGACGCCTGGAGGAACTGCTCACCGCCCGCTGCGCCGAACCCTTCGACCTGGCGGCCGGCCCGCTGCTGCGCGCCGAGGCCTTCCAACTGGCGGACGAGCGCACCACGCTGCTGTTCACCGTCCACCACATCGTCTGGGACGGCTGGTCCGCCGAGGTCTTCGAGCGTGAACTCGCCGACCTGTACGGCGCCGCGGTGCAGGGCCGGCCCGCCGAACTGCCGGAACTGACCGTGCAGTACGCCGACTACGCGGTGGAGGAGCTCGACACCTCCTTCGAGGAGCACCTGACCTACTGGAAGGAGCAGCTGCACGGCGCGCCCGCCCTGCTGGAGCTGCCCACCGACCGGCCCCGGCCCGCCGAGCGCGGCGCGGCCGGACGGACCGAGGAGTTCGGGCTCGCCCCCGGCACGGCGGCGAAGGTGCGCGCCCTGGCCGAGGCGGAGGGCGTCACCCCCTTCACCGTCCAACTGGCCGCCTTCGCCCTGCTGCTGAACCGCTGGACCGGCGCCGACGACCTGGTGATCGGCACCCCCGTCACCACCCGCAACCGGCCCGAACTGGAGCACCTGCTCGGCTACTTCGTCAACCTGCTGCCGCTGCGCCTGCGGCTCGCGCCCGGGCTGAGCTTCCGCGCCCTGCTGGAGCACGTCCAGGACGTCGCCTTCGAGGCCTACGGCTACCTCGACGTGCCCTTCGACCAGCTGGTCGACCAGCTCGGCACCGCCCGCACCGCGCAGCACCCGCCGCTGGTCCAGGTGGTGTTCGGCGCCCACGGCGAGGACCGCACCCCGCTCGTGCTCGGCGCGGCCACCGCCGAGAGCCGGGTGCGCTCCAACGGCACCAGCAAGTTCGACCTCACCTGGTCCGTCTTCGACAGCAGCGGGACGGGCAGCGGGGCCGGCAGCCGGACCGGCGACCCCGGCGGCTCCGGCGGCGAACTGCGCGGCGAGGCCGAGTACCGCAGCGAGCTGTTCGACGCCGGGACGGTGCGCCGGCTGGCCGCCGACTTCGGCGCCCTGCTCACCGCGGCCCTGGACGACCCCGACGCCACCGTGCTGCGGCTGACCGGCCGCACCGCCGCGGCCGAGGCCGTCCGGGCCACCGACACCCCCGGCCACTGCCTGCACCGGCTGTTCGAGCAGGCCGTCGACGCCCACCCCGACCGGCCCGCCGTCAGCGACTCCGGCCACACCCTGAGCTACGCCGAACTCGACCGCCGGGCCAACCGCCTGGCCCACGCCCTGCGCGCCCGCGGGGCCGGCCCCGGCGACCGCGTCGGCATGCTGCTGGACCGCACGGCCGACGTCCTGGTCACCGTCCTCGGCGTGCTCAAGACCGGCGCCGCGTACGTGCCCGTCGACCTCGCCGCCCCCGCCGACCGCGCCGCGCTCGTCTTCGCCGACGCCGACGTCACCCTCGTCGTCACCGACCGCCCGGACCGGGCCCCCGAAGGCCCCTGGCAGGCCTACGACCTGACCGCCGAGGCCGCCGACCTGGCCGCCCGGCCGGACCACCGCCCGCCGGCCGCCGGGCGCCCCGGCGACGTCGCCTACATCATCTTCACCTCCGGCTCCACCGGCCGCCCCAAGGGCGTCGCCGTCGCCCACGAGCACGTCAGCCGGCTCATGGCGGACGGCGCGGAGCACTTCGGCTTCGGCCCGGAGGAGACCTGGACGCTCTTCCACAGCTACGCCTTCGACTGGACGGTCTGGGAGATGTGGGGCGCCCTGCTGCACGGTGCCCGCCTGGTCGTCGTCCCCTACGTCACCAGCCGCTCGCCGGAGGAGTTCGCCGAACTGCTGGAGCAGGAGCGGGTCTCCTTCCTCTGCCTCACCCCCTCGGCGCTGCGCCAGCTGGAGCCCGTGCTGCGGCGCGGCCCGCGCGACCTGTCCGCGCTGAAGTGGATCATGCTCGGCGGGGAGGCGCTGGACCCGGGCGTCGTCCAGCGCTGGTTCGAACTCGACCCGCCGCCCCCGGCCCGGCTCTGCAACCTGTACGGCATCACCGAGACCACCGTCCACGTCACCACCCACGACCTGGCCGGCAGCGCCGGCTTCGAGCGCAGCCTGATCGGCGCGCCCATGCCGCACCTCACCGCCCAGGTCCTGGACGACTGGCTGCGCCCGGTGCCGCCCGGCGCGGCCGGCGAGCTGTACATCGGCGGCGGCAGCCTCGCCCACGGCTACTGGGGCCGCCCCGGCCTCACCGCGGGCCGCTTCGTCGCCGACCCCTACGGCCCGCCCGGCGCGCGGCTCTACCGCACCGGCGACGTCGCCCGCCGCCTGCCCGACGGCGGACTGGAGTACATCGGACGCGCCGACTTCCAGGTCAAACTGCGCGGCTTCCGGATCGAGCTCGGGGAGATCGAGAACGCGCTCGCCGCCCACCCGGACGTCGACGCCTGCGTCGTCACCGTGCACGACGACCGGCTCGCCGCGTACGTCACCGGGCGCGAGCCCGCCGACGTGCGCGCCTTCCTCGGCCGCTCGCTGCCCCCGTACATGGTCCCGGCGAGCTTCACCGTCCTGGAATCGCTGCCGCTCACCGTCAACGGCAAGGTGGACCGCGCCGCGCTGCCCGCCCCCGGCCAGCGCAGCACGGCCACCGGAGGCCGCCACGTCGAGCCGCGCACCCCGGAGGAGGAGGCCTTCGCCGCCGTCTGGACGGAGGTCCTCGGAGTGGACGGCATCGGCGTCCACGACGACTTCTTCCACCTCGGCGGCGACTCCATCCGGGCCGTCCAGCTCGCCGGCGCGCTGCACGAGCGCGGCTGGGGGGTGAGCCTGCGGGACGTCTTCAACGCGCCCACGGTCGCCGCCCTGCTGCCGCTGGCCGAGCCCGTCGCCGAAGGCCCGGCCGACCACGAGCCCTTCGCCCTGATCACCCCGGAGGACCGCGAGGACCTGCCGCCCGGCCTCGCCGACGCCTACCCGATGGTCTCCATGCAGCTCTCCATGGTCTTCCACATGGAGATCGCCGGCGGCACCGACAGCTACCACAACGTCAACTCCTACCGGATCTCGGGCGACCTCGACGAACAGGCCTTCCGCCGCTCGGTCGCCGAGGCCATGGAGCGCCACGCGGTGCTGCGCACCGGCCTCGACCTGTCCGGCTACGGCGAACCGCTCCAGCTCGTGTACGGGCGGCTGCCCGCGCCCGTCGAGTTCACCGACCTGCGCGGCGAGCCCGACCAGGACACGGCGGTCCGCGAGGTGTTCGACACCCACCGGTGGACGCCTTTCGACCTCGCCACCCCGCCGCTGTTCCGGATCACCGTGCAGCGCCTCGCCGAGGACGCCTTCCAGCTCACCATCTCCGAGCACCACGCCATCCTCGACGGCTGGAGCTTCACCTCGCTGTTCACCGAGATCCTGGAACGCCACACCGCCCTGGCCGCCGACCCGCTCGGCGCCCCCACCCCGCCGCCGCGCACCGCCTTCCGCGACTTCGTGGCCGTCGAACGGCAGGCCGCCGGGGACGAACGGTCGCTCGCCTACTGGCGCGACCGGCTGTCCGGCGTCAGCGGCCAGCTGTTCCCCGGCAGCGAGGACGTGCACGAGGCGCCGCGCACCGTCGAGCGGGTGCTGCCCGAGGCGCCCGAGCAGCTGCGGCAGGTCGCCGACGCACTCGCGGTGCCCCTCAAGTCGGTCGCCCTCGCGGCCCACCTGCACGCCCTCGCCGCCATCACCGGGCGACGGCGCGTCACCACCGGCCTCGCCGTGAACGGCCGGCTGGAACGGCTCGGCGGCACCGAGGTGTACGGGCTGTTCCTCAACACCGTCCCGCTGAGCTGCGAGCCCACCGACGACCTGCTCGCCCTGGTGCGCGAGGTGCACCGGGAGGAACTGGACATGATGCCGCACCGCCGGGTGCCCTTCGCCCGGCTCGCCCGGCTGATGACCGACACCGCGCTGGACAGCCAGTTCGGCTACCTGCGCTTCCACGCCCTGGGCCAGCTCAGCTCCGCCCGCATCGTGGACGGCCGGATCGGCTGCGAGCCGACCCTGCGCCACGAACCCAACAGCTTCGCGTTCGGCGCCTCGCTGATCCAGGACCCGGTCTCGCAGCGCGTGCTGCTCGCCGTGGACCACCAGCGCTCCCTGGTCACCGACACCACCGCCGAGCAGTTCATCGACACCTACACGGCAGCCCTGCACGCCATGGCCGCCTCCGTCCGAGAGTCCTGAGGAACCGTCATGACCGACCTCCTGCACCGCCTGCGCGATGCCGTCGCCGCCCACCCCGAGCGCACCGCCGTCCTCGCCGGAACGGCCCGCCTGGACTTCGCCGAACTCGACCTGCGCACCGCCGCGCTGGCCCGCGCCCTGCGCGCCCACGGCGTCGGCCGCGGCGACCGGGTCGGCGTCCACCTCGCCCGCACCGCCGACCTGCCGGTCGCCCTGCTCGCCGTCTGGCGGGCCGGCGCCGCCTACGTCCCGCTCGACCCGGCCTACCCCGCCGAGCGGCTGGCCTTCATGGCCGCCGACGCGCGGCTCGCGGCCCTGATCAGTGCGGACGGCCTCCCGGCGGCCCAGGGCGTGCCGGTCCTGCGCCCGGACGCCGCCGGGCCGGACGCTGTCGCCGACGGCTCGGACCTGCCGGAGGCGGCCGACCCGCTCGACCCCGCCTACGTCATCTACACCTCCGGCTCCACCGGGCTCCCCAAGGGCGTCGAGGTGCCGCGCGGCGCCGTCGCCGCCCTGGTGGAGGCACTGGAGGCCACCGGCGCCTACCGCGCCGAGCCCGGGGTGGTCGGCTGGAACGCCAGCGTCTCCTTCGACGCCTCCGTCCAGCAGTGGGCCCGGATCTGCCGCGGCGACACCGTCCTGGTCATCGGCGACGAAGACCGCGCCGACCCGGCCCGGGTGGCCGCCCTGCTGGCCGAGCACGCCGTCACCGACCTCGACCTGACCCCCTCGCACTGGGAGCTGCTGCGCGAGCCGCTCACCGGCGCCCGGGTGCCGCGGCTGTTCATGGGCGGCGAGCCCGTCCCCGAGCACACCTGGCGGGAGCTCGCCGACGGCGGCATCGACGCGCTCAACCTGTACGGGCCCACCGAGTGCACCGTCGACGCCGTCACCGCGCCGATCAGCGGCCCCGGGCCGCACCTGGGCGAGCCGCTGCCCGGCGTGCGCCTCCACCTGCTGGACGAGAAGCTCGCCCCGGTCGCCGACGGCCTCGTCGGCGAGCTGTACCTCGCCGGGCCCGGGCTCGCCCACGGCTACCCGGGCCGCCCCGGGCTGACCGCCGGACGCTTCGTCGCCGACCCGACCGCCCCCGGCGAGAGGATGTACCGCACCGGCGACCAGGCCCGCCGGGGCGAGGGCGGCCGACTGGAGTACATCGGCCGGGTGGACCGCCAGGTCAAGCTGCGCGGCTACCGGATCGAGCTCGGCGAGGTCGAGCACGCGCTGGCCCGGCTGGAGGGCGTCCAGGCCGCCGCCGTCACCGTCCACGAGCCCGCCCCCGGCGACCGCCGGCTCATCGGCTACGTCACCGGCGCCGCCACCGCCGCCGAACTGACCGAGCGCCTGCGGGCCACCCTGCCCGCACACCTGGTGCCCTCGGCGATCACCGTGCTGGACGCCATGCCGCTCACCCCGAACGGCAAGGTCGACCACGCGGCCCTGCCCGCCCCCGCGGCGCAGCCCGCCCCCGCGGCCGAGGAGACGCCCGCCGAGGGCGCCGACGGGCTGGCGGAGCAGGTCGCCGAGGTCTGGCGCACCGTGCTCGGCCTGACCGGCGTCACGCCCACCGACGACTTCTTCTCGCTCGGCGGCCACTCGCTCGCCGCGCTGCGCGTCGTCCACCTGCTGCGCCGCCGGCTCGGCATCGAGCTCCAGCTGCGCCACCTGCTGGACTCGGCCGACCTGGCCGCCTTCACCGCCACCGTCGGGAAGGCCGTCGAGGCCGGCACCGCCGCCCCCCGGCCCGCCCTGACCGCCCGCTCCCGGGTCAGCGGCGCATGACCACCGCCGCGCGGGTGCGCCCCCGCGTCGAGGGGGACTGGCTTCTCGTCCCCGCGCCCCAACCGCACCGCCCGTTCCGGCTGTTCTGCTTCCCGCACGCCGGGGGCGACGCCACCGCCTACACCCCGCTCGCCCGCGCCCTCGCCCCGACCGCCGAGGTCTGGGCCGTGCGCCCGCCCGCCCGCGGCGGCCGCCTCGGCCACCCGATGCCCGCGAGCTTCGACCTGCTCGTCGACGCCGTCGTGGACGCCCTCACCCCGCACCTGACGGGCCGGTTCGGCTTCTACGGGCAGAGCTTCGGCGCCCTGCTCGGCTACGAGGTCGCCCGGGCGCTGCCCGCCGAGCGGCGGCCCGAACTCGTGGTCGCCGCCTCCGCCTCGCCGCCCGCCACCTGGGCCGGCCGGGACCGCCCGCAGCACACCGCCGACGACCTGCTGCGCCTCGCCGGCATGGGTGAACTCATCGAGGGCGACCAGGAGTTGAAGGAGCACGCGCTCCAGGGCATCCGTACCGACCTGGCCGTGGTCGCCACCTACCGCCCCCGCCCGCACCCGCCGATCGGCTCCGACCTGCACACCGTCGCCGGCGCCGACGACCCGATGCTCGCCTCCGCCGGACTCCAGGGCTGGGCCGTCCACACCCGCGGCGCCAGCGGCCACCACATCGTCCCCGGCGGCCACCTGCTCGCCACCGTCGACGGGCCCGGCCCGGTCGACCTGCTGACCTCCCTCATCGAGCGACCGGGCCCGGGCCACCGGGCCGGCGCCGCCGCCGACCAGTCCACGACGGAGTAGCCATGCTGACCACCACCCCGGTCGACCTCACCGACCCGGACCTGTGGGCCCGCCCCGACACCCCCGCCCTGGTCGCGGAGCTGCGCCGGGAGGCCTCCGTCCACCGCACCGACACCGTCGACGACGGGCCGATCTGGTCGGTGCTCTCCTACCGGCACTCCGCGGAGGTGCTGCGCAACGCCACGCTCTACAGCTCCGAGCAGGGCTCGCTGCTCGGCGCCGGCGAAGGCAACGTCCCGGTCGGATCCGGCCGGATGATGGCCCTCACCGACCCGCCCCGGCACCGCGAACTCCGCGCGCCCGCCAACCCGTTCTTCGCCCCCGGCCCGGTGCGCGGAGCATCCCGCGGCATCACCGAACTCGCCGCCTCGATCGTCGACCAGGCCGTCGAGCTGGGCGAGGTCGACCTCGTCGACGCCGTCTCCGCCCTGCCGCTGTCCGTCATGTGCGACCTCCTGGACGTCCCCGAGAAGGACCGCGAGATGGTCGAACGGGTCTGCGACGTCGCCTTCCTCGGCCGCACCCCCGAGGAGCGCCGGGCCGGCCACCAGCAGCTCATCCCCTACCTGCTGCACCAGGTGATGCTGCGCCGCACCGACCCGCGCGACGACCTGATCAGCAAGATGGCCACCTACCGGGTCGGCGGCAAGCTGCTGCCGATCGAGGACGTCGTCCTCAACCTGGACAACATCGTGGTCGGCGGCGTCCAGACCGTCCGCCACACCGCGGCCATGGGCCTCCACACCCTCGTCCAACACCCGGAACTGTGGCGGCAGTTGCAGCGGGGCGAGGTCGGCATGGACTCGGCGCTGGACGAACTCCTGCGCTGGACGTCCGTCGGGCTGCACACCCTGCGCACCGCGAGCCGCGACACCGAGCTCGACGGCCGCACCATCCGGCGCGGCGACCGGGTCGCGGTCTGGGTGTGGTCCGCCAACCGCGACCCGGAGGCCTTCGACCGGCCCGAGGAGATCCTGCTCGACCGCGCCCCCAACAAGCACCTCGCACTCGGCCTCGGCGCCCACTACTGCATCGGCGCGCCGCTGGCCAAGGCCGAACTCGGCGCCCTGTTCACGGCGATGCTGGAGCGCGTCGCCGAGATCGAACCGACCGGGCCGGTCGTCCACAACCGCTCGATCATCAACTTCGGCCTGGACCACTTCCCGGTGCGCCTCACCCCGCGCTGAACCGGCCCGCCTCACCCCGCGCTGAACCTGCCCGCCACGGACCGCCGACGGGCGCCCGAGTCGAACTGCCGCGTTCCTGCCGCGACTCCTGCCGTTGCGCCCCCCGGCCCGCCCCTACCTTCGAAGCAACCCAAGGAGGACACCATGAGCAACCCGTTCGAGGACGACAACGCCGGCTACCTGGTGCTGGTCAACGACGAGAACCAGCACTCGCTGTGGCCGGTCTGGATCGACGTGCCGGCCGGCTGGACCACCGTCCACGGCGAGGACACCCGCCAGGGCTGCCTCGACCACATCGAGGCCAACTGGACCGACATCCGGCCCGCCAGCCTGACCGCCTCCCTCGCCCGGCAGTGAGCGCAACCATGCTGAACTGGGAACTGAACCCCGGCCGCCCGGCCCTCGCCCACGCCCCGCGCACCGCCGACATCGGCGAGGCCGGCGCGTGGCTGCGCGAGAACGAGACCGAGCTCACCGAAGCCCTCCACCGGCACGGCACGATCTTCCTGCGCGGCCTGCCGGTCGCGAGCACCGAGGACGTCGCCGCCGTGCGCGACGTCCTCATCCCCGAGCGCACCCCCTACCGGGAGAAGGCCACCCCGCGCAGCGACTACGGCAACGGCGTCTTCTCCTCCACCGACCTGCCGTCGCCCCAGCCGATCCGGATGCACAACGAGAACAGCTACACCCTCACCTTCCCGGGCCGGCTGCTCTTCGCCTGCCTGACCGCCCCCGAGGAGGGCGGCGCCACCCCGACCGCCGACTGCCGCCAGGTGCTCGACCACCTGCCCGCCCACCTGGTCGAGCGGATGCGGACGTCCGGCTGGACACTCACCCGCAACTACTCGGACTACGTCTCCCTCGGCTGGCGCACCGCCTTCGCCACCGAGGACCGGGCCGCGGTCGAGGCCTACTGCCGGGAGAACGGCATCACCTGGGAGTGGCTGCCGGACGGCAACCTGCGCACCGGCCAGCTGCGCCCCGGCACCATCCACCACCCGGCGACCGGCGAGGAGGTCTGGTTCAACCACCTCGCCTTCTGGAGCGAGTGGTCGCTCGACCCGGACATCCGCGAGGCGATGACCGACGAGTTCGGCCCGGACGGCTTCCCGTTCAACACCGGCTTCGGGGACGGCGAACCGCTGGAGCGCGCCGACGTCGACGCCCTCAACGAGGCGTACCACGCCGCGACCGTGCGCGAGCGCTGGCAGGTCGGCGACGTGATGCTGGTCGACAACGTGCTGTGCGCGCACGGCCGGGACCCGTACCGCGGCGACCGCAGGATCGCCGTCGCGATGGGGCAGCCCCTGGACGTCCTGGACTGCCGGCCCAGCATCCGGCCCACCCTGGCCTCCGCCTGACCGTCTGCCCAAGACCACCCCGTGCCGTGACGTGAGTAGAGGAAGCACCGTGATCCCGGTTTCGTACGCACAGCAGCGTCTCTGGCTGATCGACCAGATCGAGGGGCCGACCGCGCTGTACAACCTTCCGTTCGCCCTGCGCCTGCGCGGCGAGCTCGACACCGCCGCGCTGCGCGCCGCGACGGTGGACGTGGTCGCCCGGCACGAGGCCCTGCGTACGGTGTTCCCGGTGGACGGGGGAGTCCCGGTGCAGCAGATCCTGCCGGCCGAGGAGGCGCAGCCGCGCTTCCTGGTCGTGGACTGCGCACCG
Organism: Kitasatospora sp. NPDC059817; assembly: GCF_042731835.1. NCBI lineage: Bacteria > Bacillati > Actinomycetota > Actinomycetes > Kitasatosporales > Streptomycetaceae > Kitasatospora > Kitasatospora sp. NPDC059817. The sequence continues at coordinate 35,680 of NZ_JBHWIR010000047.1, forward strand.
GACGACTACCCCGCCCGCCGGGACGCGGCCTCCGCCGAGACCTTCGAGCTGAGCCGCGAACTGCCCATCCGGGTCACGGTGTTCACTCTCGCTCCGACCGAGCACGTGCTGCTCGTCGTCCTGCACCACATCGCCGGTGACGGCTGGTCGCTCGGCCCGCTGCTGCGCGACCTCGCCACCGCCTACCGGGCCCGGCTCGCCGGCCGTGCCCCCCACTGGGAGCCGCTGCCCGTCCAGTACGCCGACTACGCGCTCTGGCAGCGCGACCTGCTCGGCGACGAGCGCGACCCCGAGAGCCTGCTCGCCCGCCAACTCGACCACTGGCGAACCGCCCTGGCCGGACTCCCGGAGGAACTGGAGCTGCCGACGGACCGCCCCCGACCGCCCACCCCCACCGGCGCCGCCGACTCCGTCGACCTCGCCTGGGACGCCGACCTGCACACCGCCCTGCTCGGCCTCGCCCGGACGCACCGCACCACCCTGTTCACCGTCCTCCAGGCCGGCCTCGCCGCACTGTTCACCAGGCTCGGCGCCGGCACCGACATCCCGCTCGGCACCGGCCTCGCCGGCCGCGCCGACGAGGCCCTGGACGACCTGGTCGGCTTCTTCGTCAACTCCCTGGTGCTGCGCGCCGACACGTCCGGCGACCCGAGCTTCGCCGAGCTGCTCGGCCGCGTCCGGGAGGCCCAGCTCGACGCCTTCGCCCACCAGGACATCCCCTTCGAGCGCCTCGTCGAGGAGCTCAACCCGACCCGCGCCCTCGGCCGCCACCCGCTGTTCCAGACCCTGCTGGTGCTCCAGAACCACGGGCAGGACGCCGAACTCGACCTGCCCGGGCTGGAGTCCGCGCCCGAGCCGATCGGCCTGCGGGTCGCCAAGTTCGACCTCAACATCGGCATCGCCGAACGCCACGGACCCGACGGCGCCCCCGCCGGGCTCACCGGCTCGATCGAGTACGCCGCCGACCTCTACGACCACGCCACCGTCGCCGCCCTGGCCGCCCGGCTCGGCCTGCTGCTGACCGGTGCCGCCGCCGACCCGCACGCCCCCATCGGCACCCTCGACGTCCTCGCGCCCGAGGAGCGCACCCGCATCCTCACCGAGTGGAACGCCACCGGCGCCCCGGCCCGGCCCGGCACCCTCGCCGAGTCCTTCGAGCGCCAGGCCGACCGCACCCCGCACACCACCGCCCTCGCCCACGACGGCGGCACCCTCGACTACGCCGAACTCGACGCCCGGGCCAACCGCCTCGCCCACCACCTGATCGCCCTCGGCGTCGGCACCGAGACCCCCGTCGCGATGCTGATGGAGCGCTCCGTCGAGGTCGTCGTCGCCACCCTGGCGATCCTCAAGGCCGGCGGCTGCTACGTCCCCATGCACCCCGGCCTGCCGCCCGAGCGGATGACCGACGTGCTCGCCGACACCGGCGCCCCCGTGCTGCTCACCGACCGCGCCGACCCGGGCTTCCCGCACCGGGCCGTGGTGGTCCGCCCCGGCGACGAGGCGGCCGCCCCCGCCCACCGCCCCGGCGTGCCCGTCCACCCGGACCAGCTCGCCTACGCGATGTACACCTCCGGCTCCACCGGCCGCCCCAAGGGCGTCGCCGTCCGCCACCGCGACGTCCTCGACCTCGCCGCCGACCGGCGCTGGCAGGACGGCCGGCACGAGCGGGTCCTGCTGCACTCCCCGCACGCCTTCGACGCCGCCACCTACGAGATCTGGACGCCCCTGCTGGCCGGCGGCACCGTCGTGGTCGCCCCGCCCGGCGCCCTCGACGCCACCTCCCTGCACGCCGTCACCACCCGCCACGGCGTCACCGCCGTCTTCCTCACCAAGGCCCTGTTCGACCTCGTCGCCGAGCAGGCCCCGCAGACCTTCGCCGCCCTGCGGGTCGTCTGCACCGGCGGCGAGGCCGCCTCCGGCACCCTGATGCGGCGCGTCCTGGACGCCTGCCCCGACCTGCTGCTCGCCCACGTCTACGGGCCCACCGAGACCACCACCTTCGCGACCCACCACCCGCTCGTCCACGCCGACCTCGACGGCCCCCGGGTGCCGATCGGCGGCCCGCTCGACGCCATGCGCAGCTACGTCCTCGACGCCCGGCTGTGCCCCGTCCCGCCCGGCGTCCCGGGAGAGCTGTACATCGCCGGTGCTGGCCTGGCCCGCGGCTACCTGAACCGGCCGGCCCTGACCGCCGAACGGTTCGTCGCCTGCCCGTACGCGCTCGGGGAGAGGATGTACCGCACCGGCGACCTGGTGCGGCTGCGCGCCGACGGCGCCGTGGAGTTCCTCGGCCGGATCGACGGACAGGTCAAGCTGCGCGGCTTCCGGATCGAACTCGGCGAGATCGAGGCGACGCTGTCCCGCCACCCCGCCGTGCGCCAGGTCATCGTGATCGCCCGCGAGGACCGCCCCGGCGACACCCGGCTGGTCGCCTACTGCACCGCCGACGCCTCGCTCACCCCGGCCGAGCTGCGCACCTTCGCCGGCACCACGCTGCCCGGCTACATGGTCCCCGCCGCCGTCGTCCTCCTCGACGCCCTGCCGCTCAACGCCAACGGCAAGGTCGACCGCCGGGCCCTGCCCGCCCCGGACGTCGCCGCCGACGGCACCGGCCGCGAGCCCCGCGACGAGCGCGAACGGGCGCTGTGCGAGCTCTTCGGCGACCTGCTCGGCATCGACGACATCACCATCGACGACGACTTCTTCGCGCTCGGCGGGCACTCGCTGCTCGCCACCCGCCTCACCGGGCGGGCCCGCGCCGAACTCGGCATCGAACTCGCCATCGGCGACCTCTTCCAGGCCCCCACCGTCGCCGGGCTCACCGACCGGCTCGCCGACCGCGCGGCCGACGCGCCCGCCCCGGCCCGCCCGGCGCTGCGGCCCGGCCCCCGGCCCGACCGGGTGCCGCTCTCCTTCGCCCAGCGCCGCCTCTGGTTCCTCGCCCAGGCGGACGGCCCCGCCAGCACCTACAACGTGACCCTCGCCCTGCGGCTGCGCGGCCCGCTCGACCCCGCCGTCCTCGCGGACGCCCTCGGCGACACCGTCCGGCGGCACGAGGCCCTGCGCACCGTCTTCGGCGAACAGGACGGCGTCCCGTACCAGCACGTCCTCGACGGGCCGACCGCCCCGCTGCTCACCACCACCGACCGGCCGGTGGACGAACTCGCCCGCCACACCTTCGACCTGGCCGCCGACCTGCCCCTGCACGCCTACCTGCGGCCCGAGGGCCCGGACGAGCACGTCCTGGTCCTCGTCCTGCACCACATCGCCGGGGACGGCGCCTCGCTGGGCCCGCTCTACCGCGACCTCACCGACGCCTACCGGGCCCGGCTCGCCGGCCGCGCCCCCGACGGCGAGCCGCTGCCCGTCCAGTACGCCGACTACGCGCTCTGGCAGCACGCCCTGCTCGGCGACGAGGACGACCCGCAGAGCCTGGCCGCCCGCCAACTCGCCTACTGGCGCGACGCGCTGGCCGGCCTGCCGGAGGAGCTGCCGCTGCCGCTCGACCGGCCCCGGCCCCCGGTCGCCAGCCACCGCGGGACCGTCCTCCCGCTGGAGCTCGACGCCGCCCTGCACGCACGCCTCGGCGCCCTCGCCGTCGAGCACGGCGCCACGCTGTTCATGGTCCTCCAGGCCGCCTACGCCACCCTGCTGCACCGCTTCGGCGCCGGCACCGACCTGCCGATCGGCACCCCGGTGGCCGGCCGCCTCGACGAGGCCGTCACCGACCTGGTCGGCTACTTCGCCAACACCCTGGTGCTGCGCACCGACGTCTCCGGCCGCCCCAGCTTCGCCGAACTGCTGCACCGCGTCCGCGACACCGACGTGGCGGCGTACGAGCACCAGGACACGCCGTTCGAGTCGCTGGTCGAGGAGCTGAACCCGGCCCGGTCACTGGCCCGGCACCCCCTGTTCCAGGTGATGCTGGCCTTCGCCGGCACCCCCGAGGACGGGCCGGACCTGCCCGGCGTCACCGTGACCGAGGAGCCGGTCGACTTCGGCACCGCGACCTTCGACCTCACCCTCAGCCTGGTCGAGCGGCTCGCCGCCGACGGCTCCCCGGCCGGGCTGAGCGGCGGCCTGGAGTACGCGACCGACCTGTTCGACCGGGAGACGGTCCGGCGGCTCGCCACCGCCCTGGAGCTGATCCTGCGCCAGGCGGTCGAGGACCCCGAGCGCCCGGTCGCCGCCCTGGAGGTGCTCGGCGAGGCCGAGCGGGACGCTCTCGCCGCATGGAACGACACGGCGCTGCCGGACGCGGGCGCGCCCTACCTGACGGTGTTCGAGGAGCAGGTCGCGCGCACCCCCGGGGCCGTCGCCCTGGTCTGCGGCCCCGAGTCGCTGACCTTCGCGGTGGTGTAAGCGCGCGCCCACCGGCTGG
>NZ_JBHWIR010000047.1:40073-43072 GCF_042731835.1 Kitasatospora sp. NPDC059817
GTGCGGCGCACCTTGGGGTCGATCACCGCCGGGCCACCCCGGCGGGCCCGCGCCCTCGCCGCCGCGGGCGCCGGGCCGGACACCGTGGTCGCCCTCGCCCTGCCGCGTTCGGTGGAGTCGGTGGTCGCCACGCTGGCGACACTGAAGGCCGGCGCGGCCTTCCTGCCCCTGGACCCGGAGTACCCGGCGGAGCGGATCGCCCACATGCTGGCCGACTCCGCCCCGGCGGTCGTGCTCACCGACCACCGCTGGCCGCTCGCCGAGTCGCTGGACGGACGCACCGTGCTGCCCGTCGACGACGAGCTGTGGGCCTTCCACGACGACCACGACCTGCCCGGCACCGCCCACCCGGGGCACGCCGCCTACATCATCTACACCTCCGGCTCCACCGGCAGGCCCAAGGGCGTCGTGGTCTCCCGCGGCAACTTCGCCAATCTGCTGGCCTTCCACCGCGCCGAGGTCGGGGCCGCCGTCGAGCGAGCCCGGCCGGGCCGCCGGCTGACGGTCGCGCTCACCGCCTCGCTGTCCTTCGACGCCTCCCTGGAGGGCTTCCTCTGGCTCGCGGCCGGGCACGAGCTGCACCTGATCGGCGACGACGTGCGCCGCGACGCCGCCGCGCTGGTGCGCCACGCCGAGCGCACCGGGATCGACGTCCTCGACCTCACTCCCACCTACGCGGACCAGCTGATCGAGGAGGGACTGCTCACCCGCTGCCCGCCGGCCCTGCTGCTGCTCGGCGGCGAGGCCACCGGCCAGGCCCTGTGGACCACCCTGCGGGACGCCCCGGACCTGATCGCGTACAACCTGTACGGCCCGACCGAGTGCACCGTCGACGCCCTGTACCACCGCCTCGCCGACAGCGAGCGCCCGCTGATCGGCCGCCCCCTCGGCAACCTCCGCGCCTACGTGCTGGACTCCCGGTTGAACCCGGTGCCGGCCGGGGTGCCCGGCGAGCTGTACCTGGCGGGGGCGGGTCTGGCCCGGGGCTACCTGAACCGGCCGGAGCTGACCGCCGAACGGTTCGTGGCCTGCCCGTTCGAGCCCGGGGAGAGGATGTACCGCACCGGCGACCTGGTGCGCCGCCGCCCGGACGGCGACCTGGACTACCTGGGCCGCACCGACCAGCAGGTCAAGATCCGCGGCTTCCGGATCGAACTCGGCGAGATCGAGACCGCGCTGACCTCGCAGCCAGGGGTGCTCCAGGCCGCGGTGCTGCCGTACGAGCAGGGCCCGGGCGGGGCCCGGCTGGTCGCCTACCTGGTCGGCCCGGCCGCGTCGGACCCGGCCGAGCTGCGCGCCGCCGTCGCGGCCGAACTGCCCGCCCACATGGTGCCGGCCGCCTTCGTGGGGCTGGAGGTGCTGCCGCTCAACGCCAACGGCAAGCTGGACCGCTCCGCGCTCCCGGCGCCGGACTTCGCGGAGTTCGCGGGTGGCCGGGCGGCGCGGACGGCGGAGGAGGAGATCCTCTGCGGGCTGTTCGCAGAGGTCCTCGGCGTCGAACGGGTGGGCGCCGACGACGACTTCTTCGCGCTCGGTGGTCATTCCCTGCTGGCGACGCGGCTGTTGAGCCGGGTGCGGTCGGTGCTGGGGGTGGAGCTGGGGGTGCGGGATGTGTTCGAGGCGCCGACGGTGGCGGGGCTCGCGGCCCGTTCGGGTGCGGCGGCCGGCCGGCCGGTGCTGTCGGGAGGTGTCGAGCGTCCGGAGCGGGTGCCGCTGTCGTTCGCGCAGCAGCGGTTGTGGCTGATCGACCGGATGGAGGGCCCCAGCGCGCTCTACAACGTGCCGGTCGCGCTGCGACTGGGCGGCGAGCTGGACGTGGCGGCGCTGGAGGCGGCGCTGGGTGATGTGGTGACGCGGCACGAGAGCCTGCGCACGCTCGTGGCCGAGGCGGACGGCGAGCCCTACCAGCGGATCCTGCCGCCCGAGGAGGCCCGGGTCGCCGTCGAACGCCGGGACTGCCCGGCCGACGCGCTGGCCGACGCCGTGGACGAGGAGTCCCGCCGCCCCTTCGACCTGGCGGCCGAACCCCCCTTCCGCGCGACCCTGCTGAGGACGGCCGAGGAGAGCCACGTGCTGCTCCTGGTGCTGCACCACATCGTCAGCGACGGCTGGTCGATGGGTCCGCTGCTGCGGGATCTGTCGACGGCGTACGCGGTGCGGTCCGGTGGCGAGGTGCCGGTGGTGGAGCCGCTGCCGGTGCAGTACGCGGACTACGCGCTCTGGCAGCGCCGACTGCTGGGGGAGGAGTCGGACGAGAACGGCCTGCTGTCGCGTCAACTCGACTACTGGCGCGAGATCTTGACCGATCTCCCGGAGGAGTTGGCGTTGCCGGTGGATCGTGCGCGTGGTGTGGTGGCGTCGCATCGGGGTGACCGGGTGGTGCTGCCGTTGGGTGTGGAGTTGCATCGTGGGTTGGTGGGGTTGTCGCGTGTGCATCGGGTGACGTTGTTCATGACGGTGCAGGCGGCGTTGGCGGCGTTGTTGACCCGGTTGGGTGCGGGGACGGATGTGCCGATCGGCACGGTGGTGGCCGGTCGTTCGGATGAGGCGTTGGACGAGTTGGTCGGGTTCTTCGTCAACACGCTGGTGCTGCGCACCGATACGGCGGGTGACCCGAGTTTCGCGGAGTTGCTGGGTCGGGTGCGGGAGTCGGATCTGGGGGCGTTCGGGCACCAGGATGTGCCGTTCGAGCGTCTGGTGGAGGAGCTGAACCCGGCGCGGTCGCTGGCCCGCCACCCCCTCTTCCAGGTGATGCTGGTCCTGCAGAGCAATGAGCAAGCCGAACTGGAGCTGCCCGGACTGCACGTCGAGACTCTGCCGGCCGGGACCGGGGTCGCCAAGTTCGACCTCAACGTGATCATGGAGGAGGTCTTCGGCCCGGACGGCGAACCTGCCGGGATCGACTGCGCGATCGACTTCGCGACGGATCTGTTCGACCGGGAGACGGTGGAGTCGCTGGCGGTGTGGTTCGGGCGGTTGCTGCGGGCGGTGGTGGAGCG
>NZ_JBHWIR010000047.1:43171-47056 GCF_042731835.1 Kitasatospora sp. NPDC059817
GGTGGGGCCGGAGTCGGGTGTGGCGTTGGCGCTGCCGCGTTCGGTGGAGTCGGTGGTGGGGTTGCTGGCGGTGCTGAAGGCCGGCGGGGTGTACCTGCCGCTGGACGCCGAGTACCCCGCCGACCGCACCGCCCATACGCTCGCCGACGCGCAGCCCGTCCTCGCCGTGACCGACGATCGCTGGCCGCACCCGGAGTTGCTGGCCGGGCTGACCGTGGTGGAGGCCGGTGACGTGGCCGGTCCGGAGTCGGACCCGGTCGCGCGGGCTTCGGCCGGGGACGCGGCGTATGTGATTCACACGTCGGGTTCGACGGGTCGTCCGAAGGGTGTGGTGGTGTCCCACGGGAGCCTGGCTGGGCTGCTGGCGGCGCATCGCACCGGTGTGATGGCGGGTCGGGTGCGGTCGCGGGTGGCGTTGACGGCGTCGCTGTGCTTCGACGCTTCCTGGGACGGCCTGTTGTGGCTGGTGGCCGGGCATGAGCTGCACCTGATCGGTGATGAGGTGCGCCGGGACGCGGCAGCGCTGGTGCGCCATGTCCGCGAGCGCGGTATCGGGGTGCTGGAGGTGACGCCGTCCTTCGCCGAGCAGCTGGTGGAGGAGGGACTGCTCACCGGCTGCCCGCCGGAGCTGTTGCTGCTCGGTGGTGAGGCGGTGGGCCAGGCCCTGTGGACCATCCTGCGGGAGGCGCCGGCGACGGAGGCGTACAACCTGTACGGCCCGACGGAGGCGACGGTGGACACGCTCGTTCACCCGCTGGCCGCGACGGAGCAGCCGGTGCTGGGCCGTACGGTCGCCGGGACGCAGGCCTATGTGCTGGACGAGTGGTTGAACCCGGTGCCGGCCGGGGTGCCCGGTGAGCTGTACCTGGCAGGGGCGGGTCTGGCCCGGGGGTACCTGAACCGGCCGGGGCTGACCGCTGAGCGGTTCGTGGCCTGCCCGTTCGAGCCCGGGGAGAGGATGTACCGCACGGGCGACCTGGTGCGCCGCTCCCGCGAGGGTGAGCTGGAGTACCTGGGCCGTACCGACCAGCAGGTCAAGATCCGGGGCTTCCGGATCGAACTCGGCGAGATCGAACAGGTCCTGAGGCGGCACCCCCGGGTGTCGGGGGCCGTCGTCCGCCCGGTCGAGGACCGGGCAGCGGGCACTCGTCTGGTCGCCTACGTGGTGGCCGACGGCCGGCTGGACCAGGCAGGTCTGCGGGCCTTCGCGGGCGGGTTCCTGCCCGGCTACATGGTGCCGGCCGCCGTCGTCCCGCTCGACGCGCTGCCGCTCACCGGCAGCGGCAAGCTCGACCACCGGGCCCTGCCCGCCCCGGACTTCGCCGAACTCGCCGGGGGCCGCGCGCCGCGCACCGAACAGGAACGGGTCCTCTGCGGGCTGTTCGCCGAGGTCCTGGGGATCGCCGGGGTCGGCATCGACGACGACTTCTTCGCGCTCGGCGGTCACTCCCTGCTCGCGATGAAGCTGCTCGCCCGGATCCGCACCGCCCTCGGCGCCGACCTCGGGATGCGCGCGCTGTTCGAGGCCCCGACCGTCGCCGGACTGGCCGGTCGGCTCGGTGCCGGGCCGGCCGCCGACGCCCTGGACGTGCTGCTGCCGCTGCGCACCGGTGGCGGCCTGGCCCCGCTGTTCTGCGTCCACCCGGCCGCCGGCATCAGCTGGGTCTACTCCGGCCTGCTGCCGCACCTTGGCGCCGACCGGCCGGTCTACGGTCTGCAGGCCCGCGGCCTGCGCGGGGATGCACCGGCGAGCGTCGCCGAGATCGCCGAGGACTACGTGCGGCAGATCCGGGCGGTGTGGCCGTCCGGCCCGTACCACCTGCTCGGCTGGTCCTTCGGGGCGGTCGTCGCGCAGGAGATGGCCGTCCGGCTCCAGGCCGAGGGCGCACCGGTCGGTGTGCTCGCCCTGCTCGACGGCGCACCGGTCACCGGCCACGGTCCGGCGGCCGTCGACGGGCCGGAGGAGGACGAACCCGTCGACACCCTGGCCGAGTTGCTGCTGTCACTGGGCTACGACCCGGAGGCCGGGCGCGGCCAGGCCGAGCTGGCCGCCGTCCTGGGGGAGGCCGCCGCCGAGCTGCCCGGCATGTTCGAGCGGCACCGCAAACTCATGGCCGAGCACGTGCCCGGCCGCTACCGGGGCGACGCCGTCTTCTTCGGCGCGACCCTCGACAAGCCCGCCGACTGGCCCTACGAACGGTCCTGGCGGCCGTACCTGGACGGCCGGATCGAGCCCCACCGCCTCGCCTGCGCGCACGGCGAGCTGACCCGTCCGGAACCCCTCGCACGGATCGCCTCCGTGCTCGCCGAGAAGCTTGGAGAGTGACCCGCGATGTCCGTCACCACCCCCGCCATGGCTCCGCCGGAGCCGTCCCGCAGTCGCTGGGGGCTGTGGGCCCAGGCCGACTTCCGTCGGCTCTGGATCGGTGAGACCACCAGCGGTCTCGGTACGGCGGTCGGCAACGTGGCGCTGGCCCTGGTGGCCGTCGTCACCCTGCACGCCAGCCCGCTCGCGGTCGGCCTGCTGACCGCCTCGGCCTGGCTGCCCTGGCTCTTCCTCGGGCTGCCGGCCGGTGCCTGGGTGGACCGCTGGCCCAAGCTGCGGGTGATGCTGGTCTGCGACCTGCTGCTGCTCGTCCTGTTCGTCAGCGTGCCGGTGGCCGGCTGGCTCGGTGTGCTGACCATGGCCCAACTGGTGCTGGTGGCCCTGCTGACCGGCGGGGTGAAGGTGTTCTTCTCCACCGCGTACGGGGCGGTGCTCCCGTCGCTGGTGGCCAAGGAGGACGTGCTGGAGGCGAACGTCAAGCTGCGTTCCGGGGAGTCGGCGGTGGAGATCGCCGGTCCCGGTGCGGCCGGCCTGCTGTCGCAGGTCTTCGGCGCGACCAGCGGCCTGCTCGCCGACGCGGTGAGCTACCTCGTCTCGGCGGTCTGCGTGGCCCGGATCACCGTGGTGGAGCAGCCTCCGCCGCCGTCGCAGCGGCGGGGCATCCTGAAGGAGATCGGCGAGGGCGTGGGCTTCCTGGCCCGCGACCCGTACCTGCGGACGCTGGCCTGCTTCGGGGCGGTCGGCAACCTCGGGCTGAACGGCATCCAGGCCGTCCAGACGGTCTTCCTGGTGCGCAGCGTCGGCATCGGATCCGGCGAGGTGGGCCTGGTGTTCGCGGTGGTGAGCATCGGCGGGCTGGCCGGCGCGGCGGTGGCCGGGCGGCTGGCCCGGCGGCTGGGCAGCGCCCGCGGGCTGCTGCTGTGCGAGCTGGTGGTCGCGCCCTTCATCTTCCTGCTGCCGATGGCCGGCGACCAACTGCCGCTCGCGGTCAGCGCGCTCGCGTGGTCGGTGGCCGTCTGCGGCGTCGTGGCCGGGAACGTGCTGGCCGGCAGTTTCTACCAGTCCTACTGCCCGCCCGCGATGATCGGGCGGATCAGGGCCAGCGCCTCGACCGTCAACTACAGCGCGATCCCCCTCGGCGCCCTGCTCGGTGGCTGGCTCGGCGAGGTGCTGGGCCCGCGCACCACGATCTGGATCATGGCGGGCGTGCTGCTGTCCGCAGGCGCCGTGCTGCTGGCGAGCCCGCTGCGCGGAATGCGCGACTTCCCGGCGCGCCCCGAGCACGGCGACCACCGTGCCGACGACGCGCGGCCCGAGCCCGCCGTCTGACCTCGCTGTCTGACCCGCCGTCCGACCCCGCCGTCTGAGCCCGCACACCCCGCCCCGACCGCCCGATCCCTCACCCCGGAGCCCCCCGATGACCCGCACCGCCCGCCCGCGCCACTACCTGATGTGCCGTCCGACCCACTTCGAGGTCACCTACGCGATCAACCCGTGGATGGACCCGGCGAAGCCGGTCGACACCGGGCTCGCCGTGGCGCAGTGGGAGCGGCTGTACG
>NZ_JBHWIR010000048.1:0-18288 GCF_042731835.1 Kitasatospora sp. NPDC059817
CAAATCTAGCCCGGATTTTAACGCTGGGCGGTTTTGGGGGTGGGAGGGGTCCATTTCTCGGGGGGGGGGGACTACTCCATTTGCTGGAGGTGGGTGGGGGAGCGCTGAAAAGGTAGACCGGTCTGCATATTCCGGGCGTGAAAGGTAGACCGGTCTACATAATTTCTCCTACCCACCCACCTGAGGGCCGGGTCGCGCTCAGATGTCGAGGTGGGTGGCGATGCCGGTGAGGACGCAGTCGAGGCCGGTTTCGAACTGCCAGGTGGGGTCGTCCTTGCGGGTGGCCTCGTGGAGGTAGCGCTGGTAGGTGGGGTAGCGGCCGGTGTCCATCAGGAAGGACATCCGGGGGGCGAGGCCGGCGCGGGTCTCGTCGCCGTCGGACCAGCCGTGCTCGCGCTGGAGGGTGCGCAGGGCGAGCTCGGCGGCGACGGAGCCGTGGACGTAGCCGGTGACGGTGCGGAAGACCGCCATGGTGGTGTCGGCGTCCAGGCCGTGGTCGGCGAGGGCGGCGAAGGCGCGTTCGGGGATGGCGAGCTGGTTGGGGGTGAGGGGAACGGCGCCGGCGCGGACGATCCACGGGTGGGCCAGGTTCATGGCGCGCAGGTGGAGCGCCAGGGTGCGCATGGTGTCGCGCCAGCCGGTGGCGGGAGTGCCCCGGGGGAGTTCGCCGTAGACGAAGTCGACCATCAGGTCGATGAGTTCGTCCTTGCCGGAGACGTACCGGTAGGCGGCCATCGGGGCGACGCCGAGGGTGGTGGCGAGTCGGCGCATGGTGACGGCGTCGAGGCCTTCGGCGTCGGCGATCGCGATCGCGGCCTCGGCGATCCGGTGCGGGGTGAGGGTGGTGCGCGGCGCGGGGGCCGGGCGGGCGAGGCGCTCCCAGAGTGAGGCCTGGGGCTTGGTCTGGTCGTCGTCCCCGGCGGGGGCCTGCTGGGCGGGCATGACGGCGGGTTCCTTCCGGCTGGGGTCCTCTCACCGTACCACCGGAGTGTACGGCGTATCGGAAGTAGACGGCGTACGCGCCGATGTGTACGTTGTATCTGGCAGATACGTTGTACACATCGTCCCGGAGGGGGATATCCATGGCCAAGGACGTTTCGGAGAAGGGCCTGAAGGTCGCGGTCGTCGTCGGCAGCACCCGGAGCGGCCGGTTCGCGCCCGTCGTCGCGGACTGGCTGCTCGGCCACCTCGGCGCGCGCGGCGACATGACCGCCGACCTGATCGATCTGGTCGAGACCCCGCTGCCGACCACCTTCCCGTCCTTCGGTGGTGAACTGGAGCCGGGCGCCGCTGAGTTGCTCGCCGCCGTCACGCCCCGCCTGGAGGCCGCCGACGCCTTCGTGGTCGTCACGCCCGAGTACAACCACAGCTTCCCGGCCCCGCTGAAGAACGCCATCGACTGGCACAACAGCCAGTGGCACGGCAAGCCGGTCGGCTTCGTCTCCTACGGCGGCCTCTCCGGCGGTCTGCGCGCCGTCGAGCAACTGCGAGTGGTGCTGGCCGAGTTGAACGCCATGACGATTCGCAACACGGTCAGCTTCCACGGCGCCGCCCAGTGCTTCGGCGCCGACGGCCAGCCGCTCGACCCGGCCGCCGACGTCGCCGCCAAGACCATGCTCGACCAACTCGCCTGGTGGGCTGAGGCGTTGCGTGACGCCCGGCGAGTCCGCCCGTTCGCGGCCTGAGCGGCCTGAGCGGCCAGAGCGGGCGCGTCGGGTGGCGCCGGGAAGTGGGGCCGGGGTGGGGCCGGCGGTGGCCCCGCCGCCCAGGGCGCCCCGGAAGGCCGAGAGCCCCCGGACGGGTCCGGGGGCTCAGGCGACAGCGGGTGTGATCAGCACTCGATGACGTTGACGGCGAGGCCGCCGCGCGAGGTCTCCTTGTACTTGATCTTCATGTCGGCGCCGGTCTCCTTCATCGTCTTGATCGCCTTGTCGAGCGAGACGTGGTGCCGGCCGTCGCCGCGCAGGGCCATCCGGGCGGCGGTGACGGCCTTGACGGAGGCCATGCCGTTGCGCTCGATGCAGGGGATCTGGACGAGCCCGCCGACCGGGTCGCAGGTGAGGCCGAGGTTGTGCTCGATGCCGATCTCGGCGGCGTTCTCGACCTGTTCGGGGGTGCCGCCGAGGACCTCGGCGAGGCCGCCGGCGGCCATCGAGCAGGCGGATCCGACCTCCCCCTGGCAGCCGACCTCGGCGCCGGAGATGGAGGCGTTCTCCTTGAAGAGCATGCCGATGGCGCCGGCCGCGAGGAGGAAGCGGACGATGCCGTCCTCGTCGGCGCCCGGGATGAAGTTCAGGTAGTAGTGCAGGACGGCGGGGATGATCCCGGCCGCGCCGTTGGTCGGAGCGGTGACCACCCGGCGGCCGGAGGCGTTCTCCTCGTTGACCGCCATCGCGTAGAGGGTCACCCACTCCATCGCGTTGGCCGGGCCGATGCCCTCGGCGCGCATCGCGCGGGCGGCCGCGGCGGCGCGGCGGCGGACCTTGAGACCGCCGGGCAGGATGCCCTCGCGGGACATGCCGGCCCGCACACACTCCTGCATGACCTGCCAGATCTCCAGCAGCCCGGTCCGGATCTCCTCCTCGGAGCGCCAGGCCTTCTCGTTCTCCAGCATCAGGCCGGAGATCGACAGCCCGGTCTCCCGGGTGAGCCGCAGCAGCTCCTCGCCGGTGCGGAAGGGGTAGCGCAGCGAGGTGTCGTCGGGCTTGACCCGGTCCGCGCCGATGGCGTCCTCGTCGACGACGAAGCCGCCGCCGACCGAGTAGTAGGTCTTCTCCAGCAGCGTGGAGCCGTCCGCCGCGTACGCCCAGATGGTCATGCCGTTGGCGTGGTACGGCAGCGAGCGGCGGCGGTGCAGGACCAGCTGGGTGCCCGGGTCGAAGTCGATGGGGTGGGTGCCGAGGAGGTTGAGCCGCTTCTCGGTGGTGATCCGCTCGACGTCCTTGTCCGCCTGGTCGACGTCGACCGTGCGGGGGGAGTTGTCCTCCAGGCCGAGCAGGACGGCCTTCGGGGTGCCGTGGCCGTGGCCGGTGGCGCCCAGCGAGCCGTACAGCTCGGCGCGCACGCTCGCCACCTGGGCGAGCAGGTCCTCGGACCGCAGGCGTCGGGCGAACATCCGGGCGGCGCGCATCGGGCCGACGGTGTGGGAACTCGACGGGCCGATGCCGATGGAGAAGAGGTCGAAGACGCTGATGGCCACGGGGGACGTCCTTGTCTGGTCTCGTGGAAGGACTGGCGGGCGGGGGACGACACGGGTCGGGGCACCGCGCGCACTGTCCAGTGTGCGCGGTGCCCCGGGATCCCAGGTGCCGCGGCGGGGTGAGGCCGGTCACCCCGCCCGAACGATCACCGCAGTGATCAGAGGTTCGGGTAGAGCGGGTACTTCTCGGCCAGCGCGGTGACGCGGGCCTTGAGCGCGGTGGCGGCGTCCTCGTCGAAGGCGGGCTTGAGCGCCTCGGCGATGATGTCGGCGACCTCGCGGAAGTCCTCGGCCTGGAAGCCGCGGGTGGCGAGCGCGGGGGTGCCGATGCGCAGGCCGGAGGTGACCATCGGCGGCCGCGGGTCGTTCGGGACGGCGTTGCGGTTGACCGTGATGCCGACCTCGTGCAGGCGGTCCTCGGCCTGCTGGCCGTCGAGCTGGCTGTTGCGCAGATCGACCAGGACCAGGTGCACGTCGGTGCCGCCGGACAGCACCGAGGCGCCGGCCTCGGCGACGTCGGCCTGGAGCAGGCGCTCGGCGAGGATCTTGGCGCCCTCCAGGGTGCGCTGCTGGCGCTCCTTGAACTCCTCGGACGCGGCGACCTTGAAGGCAACGGCCTTGCCCGCGATCACGTGCTCGAGCGGGCCGCCCTGCTGGCCGGGGAACACCGCGGAGTTGATCTTCTTGGCGTACTCGGCCTTGGACAGGATGACACCGCCGCGCGGGCCGCCCAGGGTCTTGTGGGTGGTGGTGGTGACCACGTCCGCGTACGGCACCGGGTTGGGGTGCAGGCCGGCGGCGACCAGGCCGGCGAAGTGCGCCATGTCCACCATCAGCAGCGCGCCGACCTCGTCGGCGACCCGGCGGAACGCGGCGAAGTCCAGCTGGCGCGGGTAGGCGGACCAGCCGGCGATGATCAGCTTCGGCTGGTGCTCCTTGGCCAGGCGCTCGACCTCGGCCATGTCGACCTGGCCGGTCTTCTCGTCCACGTGGTACGCGACCACGTTGTAGAGCTTGCCGGAGAAGTTGATCTTCATGCCGTGGGTCAGGTGACCGCCGTGGGCCAGGTTCAGGCCCAGGATGGTGTCGCCCGGCTTGATCAGCGCGAACATCGCGGCGGCGTTGGCCTGCGCGCCCGAGTGCGGCTGGACGTTGGCGTGCTCGGCGCCGAACAGGGCCTTGATGCGGTCGATCGCGATCTGCTCGACCACGTCGACGTGCTCGCAGCCGCCGTAGTAGCGGCGGCCGGGGTAGCCCTCGGCGTACTTGTTGGTGAGTACCGAGCCCTGGGCCTCCATGACCGCCACCGGGGCGAAGTTCTCGGAGGCGATCATCTCCAGGGTGGTCTGCTGGCGGTGCAGCTCGGCGTCGACCGCGGCGGCGATCTCCGGGTCGAGGGAGTGCAGGGACTGGTTCAGAACCGTCATGGTGTGGTCTTCCCGGGAGGAGAGAGACGGGAGCAGAGAGGGGGGAGCCTGGCAGGGCGGCCGCCGCGCTGCGGCCGCCCCGTCACGAGCGGGTCAGCCGCCGATGAAGGCGGTGTACTCGTCCGCGCTGAGCAGCTCGTCGGTGGACTCCACCTGGACCTTGAACAGCCAGCCGCCCTCGAACGGGGCGCTGTTGACCAGGCTGTTGTCGTCCAGGACGTCCTGGTTGATCTCGACGATCTTCCCGGTCACCGGGGAGAACAGGTCGCTGACCGACTTGGTCGACTCCAGCTCGCCACAGGACTCGCCCGCGGTCACGTCGGCGCCGACCTCGGGCAGCTGCACGTAGACGATGTCACCGAGCGCGTCGGCCGCGTGGGCGGTGATGCCGACCGTGGAGACACCGCCCTCGATGGCGGTCAGCCACTCGTGCTCCTTGGTGTACTGCAGGTGCTGGGGGTTGCTCATGGCGTCATTCTCCAGGATGGGAAGCGGGTACGACGAAGCGGGCCGCCGCACGGACGGCTTCGACGCGGATCAGGCGTGGTTCAGGCATGGTTCAGGCATGGGGTCGGACCTGGGTCGGACCTGGATCAGGCGTGACTCAGGCCCGGGTCGGGCGTGGTTCAGGCCCGGGTCTACGGGGAAGGCGGGGCCTCGGCGAGCGAGGCCCCCGGCCTCAGCGGGCGCGCTTGTAGAACGGCAGCGCCACGACCTCGACCGGCTCGTGCTTGCCGCGCACGTCCACCGCGACGGCGGTGCCGGGGGCGGCGTGGGCCGCGTCCACGTAGGCGATCGCGATCGGCCGGCCCAGGGTCGGCGACGGGGCGCCCGAGGTGATCCGGCCGATCGGGGCGCCGTCGGCGGAGACCACGGTGTACTCGGCGCGCGGGACGCGCTTGCCCTCGGAGACCAGGCCGACCAGCACCCGCGGCGGGTTGGCCTCGGCCTCGGCGGCGGCCCTCTCCAGCGCCTTGCGGCCGACGAAGGTGCCCTCGTTGGTGGTCTTGTCGAAGCGCACGACCCGGCCCAGGCCCGCGTCGAACGGGGTCAGGTCGGTGGAGAGCTCGTGCCCGTACAGCGGCATGCCGGCCTCCAGGCGCAGCGTGTCGCGGCAGGACAGGCCGCACGGGACCAGGCCGCGGCCCTCGCCGGCGGTGGTCAGCGCCTGCCAGACGCCCTCGGCGTCGCCCGGGTTGCAGAAGATCTCGAAGCCGTCCTCGCCGGTGTAGCCGGTCCGGGCGAGCAGCACGTCGCGGCCGGCGACCTGGGCCGGGAGGATCGCGTAGTACTTCAGGCCGGGCAGGTCGGCGTCGGTGGTCCCGGCCAGGATCGCGGTGGCCTCCGGGCCCTGGACGGCGATCAGCGCGTAGGTGTCGCGGTCGTCCGTGACGACGGCGTCGAAGCCCTTGGCGCGGGCGATCAGCTCGTCCAGCACCAGCTGGGCGTTGGAGGCGTTGGCGACGACCAGGAAGGCGTCCTCGCGCAGGCGGTAGACGATCAGGTCGTCGAGGATGCCGCCGTCCTCGGCGCAGATCATGGTGTAGCGGGCGCGCAGCACGCCCAGCGCGGAGACGAAGCCGACCAGCGCGTGGTCCAGCATCTCGCCGGCCTGCGGGCCGGTGACGGTGATCTCGCCCATGTGGGAGAGGTCGAACAGCCCGGCCCGGGTGCGGACGGCGAGGTGTTCCTCGCGCTCGCTGCCGTAGCGCAGCGGCATGTCCCAGCCGGCGAAGTCGGTCATGGTCGCGCCGAGGGCGCGGTGCAGCGCGTCGAGCGCGGTGAGGCGGAGGGACGACATGGCCTGGAACTCCTCGGTCTGGGCACTCATGGGTGCACGCGCCGGAACCGGACCCGCTGGGGGGCCGACCCTGCGCGCGGGCATGCGGCGGCGTGGGTCTCCCCATCTGTCGTCGAACCTGAGAGCTTCACCGCCCACCTGCCCGCAGCTGTTTCCAGCATCCAGGACAGCATGGTGGCTTGCACCGTGGGTGGGCGCGCGACAGGGCCGTGCGCCACTTTCCAGATGTGCCTAACCCGTGCGGTAAGGGGGCCTGAGAGATTCCGGGGAGGAGTTGCTCCTTCGGCGCCGGCTGTGCCGCCTGACGGGGCACTCCGGGCTCTCCCGCGCGGGTTCGAGCGGCCGGTATGGAGTTGTCGGTCCGCCGGCGCGCCGCGCCGTCGAACGCGCACATCATGGCACGTCCGCGCCGACGACGGGAGAGGGGACCCGGTCACACCCCGCCACCTCGGGCACAGCCCTAGACTGCTGCGCGTCGGCGCAGCAGAGGGCGGCCGACCGGCAGAGGGCGGATCAGGCGCGCATGGGGTACCCGGTGGAGCAGCAGCAGGGGTGGGGCGGGCCGGAGTCGGCGCCGCCGGGCGGCGGGTGGCCGGCCAACGAGCTGGAGCAGGTGCTGACCGCCGCGCTGGGCGACCCGGGTGCGACGCCGCGGGTGGTCGAGGTGCTGGCCCGCAGCCAGGTGTGGATCCCGCTGCCGGCCGGCGGCGACCCGCAGGGGCCCGCGCTGGACCTGCCGACCATCGAGCTGGCCGGCGAGCCGTACGTGCCGGTGTTCTCCTCGCAGGAGGTGTTCCTGCGGCAGGCGCCGGGGATGGCCTTCGCGGTGGCGCCGGTCTGGGAGTTCGCCCGCGGGCTGCCGCTGGGCGTGGGCATCGCGGTCAACCCGGAGGCGGCGGTGGGCATCCCGGTGCCGCCGCAGGGTGTGGCGGAGCTTCGGCGCGGCCCGCGCGAGGAGCGCCTGGCCGACCAGGAGCAGGGCCGGAACCAGGAGCAGAACCAGAGTCAGGGCCAGGGACCGGAGGCGCCGACCGGTGGCCGGGTGGCGCTGCGCGAGCCGGTGCCGGGGGAGGACCCGGAGCACTTCCTGGCCGCCTGCCGGGCCGAACTGTCCGCCCTGCCCGGAGTGTTGTCCGCGCGGCGGGCGCTCGCCAGTATCGAGGGCGAGCCGACCGTGATGTTCGTGGGCGTCCAGCTGGACCAGGCGGCCCCGGCCGACCCGGGCGCGGTGAACGAGGCGCTCGGCCGCGCGTTGGGAACCGCGCCGCTGCCGGGGGGCGTCCACCTCGTACTGCTCGATCTCGCCGATGACCCGGTGGTCGAGTGGCTGCTCACCCGGGTACTCCCTTTCTACGCGCGGGGTTGAGCGGGGTTCGTATCGGAGGCACGTCGCCGTGGCGGTGGCCGGTGCCGCGCCATAGGGTGCGTGCAGACGGCCGACGGGCCGGCAGGCTTGAGGAAAGAGGCGCGGCGAGGTGGGCGCATGAGTGCGGGAGCGGTAGCGGGCGGTGCACCGGGGCCCTGGGGCCAGGCGCCCGCCGGGCGCCCCGGAGCGGATCCGGGCGCGCTGGAGCGCACCCTGCGCGAGGTCGCGCCGGAGCGCTACGAGGCGTACGAGCAACTGCTGCACGCACTGGCCGACGGCCAGGTCTGGATGCTGCTGTGGCACGGCACGCCGGGCAGCGCGGACGCCCAGTACGGGAACATGGAGATCAGCGGCCACGGCTACGCGCCGGCCGTCACCTCGTCCGAGCAGCTGGCGTCGTCCGGCTGGGCGCGGGCCCACGAGGTTATCTCCGGGCGGGAGATCGCCGCTTCGCTGTACCGGACCCGCTGGGGGCTGTGGCTCAACCCGCATGCGCCCGGCGGCGGGGTCGGGGTGCCCTGGGCGGACCTGCGGCGGATCGCCGCGGGCCTGGAGCGGCTGCCGGCCGGGCCGTTGAAGCTGAGTGAGCCGCAGCTGAACGCCCAGCCGTTCTTCGCGCTGCTGGAGCGGCAGGCCGGTGAGGTGCGTGCGGTGCGGGCGCTGCGCCGGGCCTGGGTGCAGCCGGCCGTGGGGGAGCCGTACCTGGCGATCGGACTGGAGCTGTACGAGAGTTCGCCGCCGGCGGTGGAGGCGGTGCGGGCGCTGATGCAGCGGGCGATCGCGGTGGCCCCGGAGGGGCTGGCGGTGTCCACGGTGGCGATGGCGGACGAGTACGACCCGGTGGCGCTGTGGATGCGGGCGCACGCGCGCCCGTTCTTCGACCGGGAGGCGGGACGGCCGCCGACCGGCCCGTACCCGCCGGTGCCGCCTCCGCCGTACCCTGCGCAGCAGGGGCCGGGTTACGGCTACGGCACGCAGCAGCCCGCGCAGGGCTGGACCGGGCAGCCGCAGCAGCCGTGGCCCGGATACCCGGGGCGCTGACAACCAAAACCTTTTTCCAGAAGCCGACTTGATCTTGCATCAGGTCGGCTTCGGTGCTTTCCGGACGAACTTCCGGCCGTTACCGTCGATCACCTTGACATGCCTGATACAGCCGTGTGAAGAGGGATATGCCGAAGGCGTAGGAGGTGCATGCGCACAGATCACAGTTGGGCATCTGTCGGTTGTCAGGGCTGGCGCAAGCGAGTTCGGATGGCAGAGAGTTCTGCGCAACGCACCGCGCGTACTGGGAACCCCACGAAGGTGAACGCGCACGCCGACCGCCAGAACCACGCGAAGCCCATCCCGCGTTGGGGCAGTACCCGTGCACGACGTACTGCCGCGAACACCCGTTCCAAGCACCTCCGCACGTCCGCAGCCGTACCGCCGAACCGGTGACCGGCGCCCGTGGGCCGGCCACCGTCGGCGAGGGGACCAACTGACCATGACCGCACCCATCGCAACCACCGGGAACGAACCGGAGGCACCCGCCCCCGCGAGCCCGGCCAAGAAGATCGAGGGCCGCTCCCTCGGCCAGATCGCCTGGACCCGCTTCAAGCGCGACAAACTCGCCGTCGCCGGCGGCGTCGTGGTGATCCTGCTGATCCTGCTGGCCGTACTGGCCAAGCCCATCGAGGCCCTGTTCGGCCTCGACCCGGACGCCCTGAACCAGGACCTGCTCGACGCCAACCTGGGCGGCATCCCGCTCGGTGACTGGGGCGGGATGAGCTGGGACCACCCGCTCGGCGTCGACCCGCTCCAGGGCCGTGACCTGCTCTCCCGCGTGATCGAGGGCTCCTGGGTCTCGCTGCTGGTCGCCTTCGGCGCGACCCTGCTGTCGAACACGATCGGCACCGTGCTCGGCGTCATGGCCGGCTACTACGGCGGCTGGGTGGACACCGTGATCAGCCGCATCATGGACGTCTTCCTCGCCTTCCCGCTGCTGCTCTTCGCCATCGCGATCTCGACCTCGCTGCAGGGCGGCGCGTTCGGCCTGCACGGCCTCCCGCTGCACATCTTGGTGCTGATCTTCGTGATCGGCTTCTTCAACTGGCCCTACATGGGCCGGATCGTGCGCGGACAGACGCTGTCGCTGCGCGAGCGGGAGTTCGTCCACGCGGCCCGCAGCCTGGGCGCCCGAGGCCCGTTCATCCTGTTCAAGGAACTGCTGCCGAACCTGGTCGGTCCGATCCTGGTCTACTCGACCCTGCTGATCCCGACCAACATCCTCTTCGAGGCCGGCCTCAGCTTCCTCGGCGTCGGCATCCAGCCGCCGCAGGCCTCCTGGGGCGGGATCCTCCAGGACGCGATCAAGTACTACCAGGTGGACCCCCAGTACATGGTGGTCCCCGGTCTGGCGATCTTCCTCACCGTGCTCGCCTTCAACCTGCTCGGCGACGGGCTGCGTGACGCCCTCGATCCCAAGAGCAACTGACGCAACGTCAGGCCCTCCCTCCTTCCCACCCTCAAGGGGTTGATCTCACCCATGCGCAGGTCCCGTACCGTCGCCCTGACCGCGGCGGCAGCCGCCGCGGTCCTGATCGTGACCGGCTGCACCTCCGGCAGCAAGGGCTCCGGCTCGTCCTCCTCCGCCAGCGGCAGCAGCGCCGGTGGCGGCGGTGCCGACGCCGCCACCAAGGGCATCGTCAACGCCTCGGACAAGAAGGGCGGGACGGTCACCTACGAGATGAAGGGCTCCCCGGACTCCTTCGACCCGGGCAACACGTACTACGCCTACATCTACAACTTCTCGCGCCTGTACGGGCGTCCGCTGACCACCTTCGCCCCGGGCGCCGGCACGGACGGCGAGAAGCTGGTCCCGGACCTCGCCGAGAGCCTGGGCAAGGCCAGCGCGGACGGCCTGACCTGGACGTACAAGCTGCGCGCGGGCCTGAAGTTCGACGATGGCACCGCGATCACCTCGAAGGACGTCAAGTACGCCGTCGAGCGCTCCAACTTCGCGCGGGACGTCAACTCCAACGGCCCGACGTACTTCCAGGAGCTGCTGGTCGACAACGAGACGCCGTACCAGGGCCCGTACAAGGACAAGACCGGTGGCCTGAACTCGATCGAGACGCCGGACGACCTGACTATCGTCTTCCACCTGAAGCAGCCGTTCGCGGACTTCGACTACCTGGTCGGCTCCCCGCAGACCGTCCCGGTCCCGCAGGCCAAGGACGACGGCGCCGGCTACGTGAAGCACGTGGTCGCCTCCGGTGCCTACAAGTTCGAGTCCTACGAGGACGGCAAGCAGCTCACCCTGGTGCCGAACACCAACTGGGACCCGAGCACCGACCCGATCCGCAAGCAGCTCGCGGACAAGATCGTGGTCCGGATGGGCATGGAACAGTCCACCATCGACAAGGACCTGATCGCCGGCAACGCCCAGGTGGACCTGGTCGGCAGCGGCGTCGACCCGCAGACCCAGGCGCAGATCCTGCAGAACCAGAAGCTCAAGGCGAACACCGACAACGCCTACGGCGGCCGCCTGGCGTACGTCGCGATCAACACCAAGGTCGCGCCGTTCGACAACCTGGAGTGCCGCAAGGCCGTCCAGTACGCGATCGACAAGGTCTCCGTGCAGACCACGCTCGGCGGCCCGATCCGCGGCCAGGTCGCCAACACGGTGATCCCGCCGGACGTCCCGGGCCACCAGGACTTCAACACCTGGGCGACCAACGGCAACAAGGGTGACGAGGCCAAGGCCAAGGACGCCCTCAAGGCCTGCGGCAAGGCCGACGGCTTCAGCACGGTGATCACCGCCCGTACCGAGCGCGACCCGGAGATCCAGGCCGCGACCGCGATCCAGGCCGCGCTGAAGAAGATCAACATCAACGTCGAGATCCAGAAGTACGCGCAGGGCAAGTACTTCTCGGACGCCGCCGGTGTCCCGCAGTTCACCCAGGACCACAACATCGGTCTGATGATGATGCAGTGGAGCGCCGACTGGCCGACCGGCTACGGCTTCCTGCAGCAGATCTCCGACGGCCGCGCCATCAAGGCCTCCGGCAACAGCAACCTGGCCCAGCTGAACGACCCCGAGGTCAACAAGCTGCTCGACGACGCCATCACCAACACCGACCAGTCGGCGCGCGAGAAGATCTACGGCCAGATCGACAAGAAGATCATGGACCAGGCGGTCTACGTCCCGCTGACCTACTTCAAGGTCTTCCTGTACCGCCCGGACAGCGCCACCAACCTGGTGTCCACCTCGGGCTTCTCGGGTGAGTACGACTACCTGAACATCGGCACCACCAAGTAAAGAGCCTGGCTCCGCATCCCTGAAGGCAGGTGAAGGCAGCGGCCGCCCGCCGCCGTCCGGAAGATCCCGGACGGCGGCGGGCCGCCGGAGCCGCCCAACTGTGTTTGCCTACATCATCCGCAGGATCTTCGCGGCCGTCGTACTGCTGCTGGTGGTCAGTGCGGTCACCTTCGCGATCTTCTTCCTGCTCCCGCGCATCGCCGGCGAGACCGCCGACCAGCTGGCCACGCAGTACGTCGGGAAGAACCCCTCCCCCGAGGCGATCGCCGCGGTCAAGAAGAACCTCGGGTTCGACCAGCCGCTGTACACCCAGTACTGGCACTTCCTCAAGGCCCTGGTCAGCGGCGCCGAGTACAAGTTCGGCCCGGACCCGGTCACCTGCCACGTACCGTGCTTCGGCTACTCCTTCAAGAACCACCTGGAGGTCTGGCCCGAGCTGATCAAGCGCGTCCCGATCACCCTCTCGCTCGCCGTCGGCGCGGCCGTGCTCTGGCTGGTCTCGGGCGTCGCCACCGGCGTCGTCTCCGCGCTCAAGCCGCGCTCGGTCTTCGACCGGATCGCCATGGGCATCTCCCTCGCCGGCGTCTCGCTGCCGGTCTTCTTCACCGGCGCGCTGCTGCTCACGCTGTTCAGCTACGAGTGGCCGATCCTGGACAACCTCCAGTACGTCGACTTCGCCGACGACCCGCTGATGTGGGCCCGCAACCTGATCCTCCCGTGGATCTCGCTGGCCTTCCTCTACTCCGCGCTCTACGCCCGGCTCACCCGCGCCGGAATGCTGGAGACCATGAGCGAGGACTACATCCGCACCGCCCGGGCCAAGGGCCTGGTCGAGCGCAAGGTCGTCGCCCGGCACGGACTGCGCGCCGCGTTGACACCCGTCATCACCATCTTCGGCATGGACCTCGGCCTGCTCCTCGGCGGCGCCCTCATCACCGAGCAGGTCTTCTCGCTCCAGGGCGTCGGCGCCTTCGCCGTCCAGGCGATCGCCGACAACGACCTGCCCAAGATCCTCGGCGTCACCCTGCTCGCCGCCTTCTTCATCGTCGCCTGCAACCTCGTGGTCGACCTCCTGTACGCACTCGTCGACCCCCGGGTGAGGCTCTCGTGACCGAGCTCCAGAAGACCGAGGCGGTCGCCGCCCAGGCCCCGTCCGGCGACCCCTTCCTCTCCGTCCGCGACCTGCGGATCCACTTCGACACCGACGACGGCCTGGTCCGCTCGGTGGACGGGGTCAGCTTCGACCTGCACAAGGGCCGCACCCTCGGCATCGTCGGCGAGTCCGGCTCCGGCAAGTCCGTCACCTCGCTCGGCATCATGGGCCTGCACCGCACCAAGCGGGCCCGGATCACCGGCGAGATCCGGCTGGACGGCGAGGACCTGATCGCGGCCGGCCCCGAACGGGTGCGCCAACTGCGCGGCCGCGAGATGGCGATGATCTTCCAGGACCCGCTGACCGCGATGCACCCCTACTACACCGTCGGCGCGCAGATCGTCGAGGCGTACCGGGTGCACCACCCCCAGGCGTCCAAGAAGCAGGCCCGGGCCCGCGCGGTCGAGATGCTCGACCGGGTCGGCATCCCGCAGCCCGACCGCCGGGTGGACGACTACCCGCACCAGTTCTCCGGCGGCATGCGCCAGCGCGCCATGATCGCCATGGCGCTGGTCAACGACCCCTCGCTGCTGATCGCCGACGAGCCCACCACCGCCCTGGACGTCACCGTCCAGGCGCAGATCCTGGACCTCATCCGCGACCTCCAGGACGAGTTCGGCTCGGCCGTCATCATCATCACCCACGACCTCGGGGTGGTCGCCGAACTGGCCGACGACATCCTGGTCATGTACGGCGGCAAGTGCATCGAGCGCGGCCCCGCCGAGACCCTCTTCGACGCGCCCGAACACCCCTACACCTGGGGCCTGCTGGGCTCCATGCCGCGCCTGGACCGCGAACTCCAGGACCGCCTCGTCCCGGTCAAGGGCACCCCGCCCAGCCTGATCAACGTGCCGTCCGGCTGCGCCTTCCACCCGCGCTGCCCGTACGCCGACCGGACCGGCGGGCGCTCCACGAGCGAGCTCCCGGTGCTGGCCGAAGCCTCGCCCGGCCACTACGCGGCCTGCCACCTCCCGGCCGCCGAACGGCACCGCATCTTCGCCGAAGAGATCGCGCCCCGGCTGTGAGCCCGGCCTCGTACCACCTTTCTGGAGAGAACCGATGACGGACACTCAGGCGGCAACGGCCCCCGCGCCCGCGCCCGCCCCCGACCGCGAGCCGCTGCTCCGGGTGACCGGCCTGACCCGGCACTTCCCGATCCGCGGCGGACTGCTGCGCCGCCAGACCGGCGCGGTGCGGGCCGTCGACGGCATCGACTTCACCGTCAACGCCGGTGAGACGCTCGGGGTCGTCGGCGAGTCCGGCTGCGGCAAGTCGACGATGGGCCGACTGGTCACCCGGCTCGACGAACCGACCGGCGGGAAGGTCGAGTTCGAGGGCGCCGACATCACCCACCTGGGCGTCGGCGCGATGCGGCCGCTGCGCCGCGACATCCAGATGATCTTCCAGGACCCGTACTCCTCGCTCAACCCGCGGCACACCGTCGGCACCATCGTCGGCGCGCCGTTCCGGCTGCAGAAGGTGGAGCCCGAGGGCGGCACCAAGAAGGCCGTCCAGGAACTGCTGGAACTGTGCGGGCTCAGCCCCGAGCACTACAACCGCTACCCGCACGAGTTCTCCGGCGGCCAGCGCCAGCGCATCGGCATCGCCCGGGCGCTCGCCCTCCGGCCGAAGATGATCATCGCGGACGAGCCGGTCTCCGCCCTGGACGTCTCCATCCAGGCCCAGGTGGTCAACCTGCTGGACGACCTCCAGCGCGAACTCGGCCTGACCTACCTGATCATCGCGCACGACCTCTCGGTGGTCCGGCACGTCTCTGACCGGGTCGCGGTGATGTACCTCGGCAAGATCGTCGAGATCGCCGACCGCGACTCCCTCTACGCGAGCCCGCTGCACCCGTACACCAACGCGCTGATGTCCGCGGTGCCGGTGCCCGACCCGCGCCGGCGCCAGCGGGCCGGCCGCGAGCGGATCCTGCTCAAGGGCGACGTCCCCTCGCCGATCAACCCGCCCAGCGGCTGCCGCTTCCGCACCCGCTGCTGGAAGGCCCAGGACGTCTGCGCCAGCCAGGAGCCGCCGCTGGTCGCGCTGAAGACCGGGCACGAGGTGGCGTGCCACTTCCCCGAGCTGGGCGAGGGGAACGGCTAGGGCGTGTTTCAGGACGCGCTGGTACTGGCCGGCGCCGCGTTCCTCACAGCGAAGCGGGGGGGGGGGGGGGGGGGCGCGCGCGGGCGCGGGCGGGGGGGGGGCGGGGGGGGGTGGGGGGGGGGGAGGCGCGCAGGCGGGGCGGGGGGTGGGGGGTGTGGTGGCGGGGGGGGGGGGTGGGCGGCGGCGCGCGCCCCCCCCCCCCCGCCCCCCCCCCCCCCCCCCCCGGCGGGGGGGGGGGCCCCCCCCCCCCCCCGCATCGTGGTGTCAGGGCTCACAACCCGGTTGGGGCGGCCCCGTGCTGGTCATGCGTCAGAGACGGGGCCCTTGCCGGCGGGCAGCCGGGTTGCCGCGGGCATCGCGAGCCCGGCCGCGAGGAAGACGGCCGCCAGCGCCACCCACCCGTACTGACCGGCCCCGACGACCGCGACCAGGGCGACGGGCGCGGCCACGTTGGCGGCTCCACGGCCGATGGCCAGGACGCCCTGGTACTGGCCGGTGGCGTGCTCGGGCGCGAGCTGGAAGCTGAGCCCCCATTCGCCGGAGACCTGGTACATCTCGCCCCACGTGTGGGCGATCATCCCCAGGCCGAGGACGGCGGTCGCGACCAGGGTGTTCCCCCAGCCGGCGGCGCCGTACAGCAGGCAGGCGCAGCCGAGGAAGAATCCGCCGAGGCGGGAGATCCGCCCCCACAGGCCCGGGGTGGTGTCGTTGCCCTTGGAGCTCACCTGGACCTGGAAGACCACCACCAGGATCGTGTTCAGGACGATCAGGGCGCTGAACAGCCAGGCGGGCGCCTTGGTGTGGGTGACCAGCCACAGCGGAATGGCGATCTCCATGAGGGCGCCGTTCAGCGACAGCACGGCGTTCAGCCCGGTGAACCGCAGGTACCGGAGGTCCTTGAGCGCGGCCCCCAGCGGCTGCTTCTCGCTGTGCGCGGGAGGCGGATGCCGCACGGGCATCCGGTTCAGCACGAGGGCCGACCCCGCGTAGGCCAGCGCCGCGACGACCACCATCGCCTCGTACGCGGCCCGGGTGTCCAGGTACAGGGCCAGGCCGGCGGCTCCCGCACCGAGTGAGATCCCGATGTTGCTCACGACCTGCTGGTGTGCGCGTGCGGTCACCCGCTCCTCGGCCGAGGCGATCAGGGAGACCAGGGCGGGCAGGACCGTGCGGCAGCCCCGCTGCACGACGCCCACCGCGCATGCCGTGGCGGCGAACGGCCAGAAGGAGCCGACGACCAGGTAGCACAGCACCGCCGGCCCCGCGGAGACGGTGAGGACGAGCAGGACCCGCCGCGGCCCGATGCGGTCGGAGAGGTGTCCGATCGGCAGGGCCGCCAGCAGGCCGGCCAGGCTGGCAACCGTGAGCCCGATGCCCACGTCCACCATCCGCAGACCCACCACGCGGGTAAAGAACAGCACGCTGACGGTGGCGAACAGCCCGTCCCCGAGGGTGGTCAGGAACGTGGACAGCGTCAGTCCGCGCACCGGCCCGGCCGGCGGGACCGCCCTGGCGAGGGCCAGCCGGGCAGCGCTCGTCCGGGTCGGGCGAGCCGTCGTATCCGTTTTCGTCACGTGGCGGCAGCCGCCTGGAAGGTGACCGGCAGCGTCGCCAGGTAGCGCATGGTCGCGGTGCGCTGGCGCAGCGGCTCCCCGGCCATCCGCAGGCGTGTGGGGCGCCGCAGAATGGCCTTGATCAGCGCCTGCAACGTGACCTGGGTGAACAGGTTCCCGACGCAGGTGTGCGGGCCCCGGCCGAATGCCATGTGCTGATTCGGTGTCCGGTCCAGAATGATTTCGTCGGGGCTGGTGAATTTTTCGGGATCGCGGTTTGCGGCGCCGAAAAGCACCACGACGACGTCTCCGCGCTTGAGCTGGACGGATCCGATGGTGACGGGCTCGGTGACGATGCGGCTGGTCCCCTGAACCGAGGCGTCATAGCGCATGAGTTCGTCGAAACCACTCGACAGCAGTGCCGGGTCGCGCATCGCCTCGAATTTGTCGGGGTTCTCCAGCAGGGCCAGCATGGCATTTCCGGCACCGGCGACGATCGAGCTGTAGCCGGACTGGAAGACGACCCGCACCGTGTTCCGGACAAAGGCGTCGGCGACATCCACCTCGGCGCGGTTGCCGGCGACATGGGCCAGCAGGCCGGGGCGCGGATTGGTGGTGAACCAGGACTCGACCATTTCGCTCAGTCGGCCGCGCGCCTCGATGCCGAGTTTCCTGAGTTCCGCACCGGTCTCGATTCCGTCCCCGCCGGTCTCGGGCGCCAATCCGGCGTCCATGCTCCGCACGATGGCATCCGATATCGCGGCGAAGGTCCTGACGTCCGGCTGCTCGATGCCCATGAGCTCCGAGATGGTCGCCAGGGCGAGCGGCTCGACGACCTCCGACATGAGGTCGAACTCCGCCCTGCCCTCCAGTCCGTCGAGCAGCGACCCGACGAGAGCCTCGCCCTGCTCGCCGACGGCCTCCAGGTCCTGGGCGCGCAGGGCGTTCATGAAGAGGCTGCGGAGCGGGCCGTGGTCCGGCGGGTCGAGGGTCTGCAGGCTCAGCCACGGTTCGGAGACCGACTCGCCGGCCCGCCGCCAGTCCGTCGCGAACACCGCGGGGTCCTGCAGCACCATCTGGCAGTCGCGGTACCGGGTCAGCACCCAGCTCTGCATCTTCTCGTGCCAGTGCACAGGCTCCGACGCGCGCAGCTCCGCGTAGACCGCATAGGGATCGGCGAGAGTCGAGCTGTCGAGGGGGTCATAGCGGACCGGGAGTTTCATGGACAATTCCTAGGATTCTTGAACGGCCTATGAGGCCCATGTTCTCGCTGGGCCAAGAGCGTGGGGGGGGGGGGCGGGCGCCGGGGGGGGGGGGGGCCCATCACGCCGCGCTAGCAGCTCTGCTCGCGCGGGGTGGGGCAAATATATTTTTTTTTGTGAG
>NZ_JBHWIR010000048.1:18298-46292 GCF_042731835.1 Kitasatospora sp. NPDC059817
GACCCGGACGCATCCGGGTCCGGCGCCAATTCTCGCCGACGATACCGGGCTCTGCCGCGGTTCGGGCAATATAATTAGTCGTTGTAACGCATGGAAATTCACCTACCCGAGCTGAATCGCCCGGCCATTGGCGCGGACTGTCGACGTTCGGACATCGGGGATGCCGGTGCAATCGGCATCAGGGATTTCAGTCGTTGTAGCGCACGGGAGTCTCCTCTCCGGTTGTTCATGTTCGAAGCCCTGGTGCTTCTCTCGATGGAAATGAAACTACCACCGCCATTCGGGTCCGTCCATGAGTTAATTCCGGGATCAATTTCCCAAACCAGCCAACCCGGGCAAAGCGCGCATCGAATTCGGGAGGGAAATGCGAATTGTATTCCCCATACCGTACGACCTGCATTATTTCGCGAATATGTCGAAATTTGGTGTTCACGTCAACTCTGCGCAGAGTGTCCGGACCGGTGGTGGTTGTCGCCCGGGCCCGCGGCCGTACGCGGAGGGGGGGAGGGGTCCGTACGGGTCATAGTTGTTCGGTGACCTCGCAGATCTTCCCCTCCGACGTGCAGCAATCGCTGGACCTCGTCGGCATCTTCGTCTTCGCCCTCTCCGGAGGGCTGCTCGCCGTCCGCAAGAACATGGACATCTTCGGCATCGCGGTGCTGGCCGAGGTCACCGCGCTCGGCGGCGGTGTGATCCGGGACCTGGTGATCGGGGCGACGCCCGTCGCGGCGTTCAGCAACCTCGGGTACTTCATCACCCCGCTGGTCGCCGCGCTGGTGGTGTTCTTCCTGCACCCCGAGGTCGAGCGGATCAACCGGGCGGTGCAGACCCTGGACGCCCTCGGCCTCGGCCTGTTCTGCGTCACCGGCACCGCCAAGGCGCACGACTACGGGCTCGGCGCGGTGTCGGCCGTCGCCCTCGGCATGGTCACCGCGGCCGGCGGCGGGGTGATCCGTGACGTGCTGGCCGGCGAGATCCCCTCGCTGCTGCGCTGGGACCGGGAGATCTACGCCGTCCCGGCCCTGGTCGGCGCCGCCCTGGTGGCGGTGCTGATCGGCGTCGACCGGCTGACCGGCGCCACCGGCACCGCCGCCGCGCTCACCGCCTTCGGGCTGCGGATGCTCGCGCTGAAGTACGGCTGGCGCGCCCCGCGGGCCTGGCGCCGCAACGGTTCTCGCACCAGCGAGGAGTAGGCGAGCCGCCGTACGCGAGCGAGATCGCCTCCGCCGTGCAGAGCAGTTCCGGCACCATCCGGGCGAGTTCGGCCGGCGGCACCTGGCTCGCCGGGGCGCTCAGCGCGCAGGCCGCGACCGTCCGGCCGCCGCTGCCCGCCACCGGCGCGGCCACGCACGTCACCGGCTCCCGGTGCTCGGCCGACTCCACCGCCCAGCCCCGCAGCCGCACCGCCGCCAGTTCGGCCGGCAACTCCTCGTCGGGGGTGCCGTCCTCGGGCAGCCCGGCCAGCAGCACCCGGCCGATCGCCGTCCCGCCGGCCGGCGCCCGCCGACCGATCCGGGACGCCCGGGCGGTGCCCGGCCCGGCCCAGCTGCCGGCGACCTCGTCCAGGTACAGCACCTCGCCGTCCTGGAGCACGGCCAGCTGGACGGTGTAGCCGCAGCGCGCGTTGAGCGCCGCCAGGTACGGCGCGGCGACCTGCCGGACGTCGATCTCCTCCAGCGCCCGGTGGGCCAGGGAGAGCACCCGGCCGCCGAGGCGGTAGCGCAGATCGGGCTGGCGCTGCGCGAAGCCGTGCTCCTCCAGGGTGCGCAGCAGCCGCAGCGCGGTGGACTTGTGCACCCCGATGCTGGTCGCGGCCTGCTCCAGGGTGACCGGCCCGTCGCCGAGCGACCCGAGCAGGGTCAGGGCGCGGTCGACCGACTGCGACATGGCGCACCGCTCCTGTCCACGCCGATGGGAAGTGAGAGTGGGACGTGATCCCGGGCCGTGCCCGCGGGCCGGGCCGGGGCCCGTCCGCGGGAAGCGTCCGTCAGGCTAACCGCTCGGCCGCGCGACGGGTCAAACGGGTGCCGGACACCGGTGTCCGGTGGGCGCGTGGTCCGGGTAACGTCCGGGAGTCGTCCGGTGGCCGGATCGGTGCGCACACCGGGACGGGGCCCGGGAAGCGCCCTCTACAATCGGATGGTTATGCCATACCTGGACCATGCGGCGACCACGCCGATGCTGCCCGAGGCGATCGCCGCGATGTCGGCGCACCTGGGGGTGGTCGGCAACGCCTCGTCCCTGCACGCGGCCGGCCGCCGGGCCCGCCGGGTGGTCGAGGAGGCCCGCGAGTCGCTGGCCGACTCGCTGGGCGCCCGCCCGAGCGAGATCGTGCTCACCGGCGGGGGCACCGAGTCCGACAACCTCGCCGTCAAGGGCCTGTACTGGGCCCGCCGGGGCGCCGACCCGGCCCGCACCCGGGTGCTGTGCAGCCCGGTCGAGCACCACGCGGTGCTGGACGCGGTGCACTGGCTCTCCGAGCACGAGGGCGCCGACGTCGAGTACCTGCCGGTCGACCCGCTCGGCCGGGTGCACCCGCAGGCGCTGCGCGAGGCGATCGAGCGGGACCCGTACTCGGTCGCGCTGGTCACCGTGATGTGGGCCAACAACGAGGTCGGCACCGTCCAGCCGGTGCGCGAACTCGCCGCCGTCGCGGCCGAGTACGGCATCCCGATGCACGCCGACGCGGTGCAGGCGCTCGGGCAGGTCCCGGTCTCCTTCGCCGGGTCTGGGCTCACCGCGCTCACCGTCACCGGGCACAAGATCGGCGGCCCGTTCGGCATCGGCGCGCTGCTGCTCTCGCGCGGCGCCGCGCCCGTCCCGCTGCTGCACGGCGGCGGCCAGGAGCGCGACGTCCGCTCCGGCACCCTGGACGCGCCCGCCGCCGCCGGCTTCGCCACCGCCGCGGCCCTCGCGGTCGAGCGCCAGCCGGAGCACGCGGTCGTGCTCGGCGCGCTGCGCGACGAGCTGATCGCCGCCGTGCTGGCCGCCGTCCCCGCCGCGGTGCTCAACGGCGACCCGGCCGCCGAGGGGCGGCTGCCCGCCAACGCGCACTTCTCCTTCCCCGGCTGCGAGGGCGACGCGCTGCTGATGCTGCTCGACGCCCAGGGCATCGAGTGCTCCACCGGCTCGGCCTGCTCGGCCGGGGTGCCGCAGCCCAGCCACGTGCTGCTCGCGATGGGCGTCGACCCGGCGCTGGCCCGGGCCTCGCTGCGGTTCTCGCTCGGGCACACCTCGGTGCGCGAGGACGTGACGGCGCTGGTCGCGGCCATCGCCCCGGCCGTCCAGCGGGCCCGCAACGCGGGTCTGGCGGCGGTGCGGCGGTAGTTCCTCCGGGCGGTCGGGCATGTACGGCGGCCCCGTACTCTTGTAGTCACCATGACTGACTTCCCGGGTGCCCCGACCGCTCCGTCCACCGGCCGTCTGCGCGTGCTCGCGGCGATGTCCGGCGGCGTCGACTCCGCCGTCGCCGCCGCCCGCGCCGCCGAGGCGGGGCACGAGGTGACGGGCGTCCACCTGGCGCTGTCCGCCAACCCGCAGTCCTTCCGCACCGGGGCCCGCGGCTGCTGCACCATCGAGGACTCCCGGGACGCGTGGCGGGCGGCCGACGTGATCGGCATCCCGTTCTACGTCTGGGACCTCGCCGAGCGCTTCCGCGAGGACGTCATCGACGACTTCGTCGCCGAGTACGCGGCCGGCCGCACCCCCAATCCCTGCCTGCGCTGCAACGAGAAGATCAAGTTCGCCGCGCTGCTCGACAAGGCGATCGCGCTCGGCTTCGACGCGGTCTGCACCGGCCACTACGCCCGGATCGTCGACCTGCCGTCCGGGGAGCGCCAGCTGCACCGCGCCGTCGACGCCGCCAAGGACCAGTCCTACGTGCTCGGTGTGCTGGACGCGGACCAGCTCGCCCACTCCCTCTTCCCGCTCGGCGACACCACCAAGGACGCCATCCGCGAGGAGGCCGAGCGCCGCGGCCTGGCCGTCGCCAAGAAGCCGGACAGCCACGACATCTGCTTCATCGCCGACGGCGACACCCAGGGCTTCCTGGCCAAGCACCTCGGCACCGCCACCGGCGACATCCTCGACGCCGACGGCACCAAGCTCGGCGAGCACGACGGCGCGTACGGCTTCACCATCGGCCAGCGCAAGGGCCTGCGGATCGGCCGGCCCGCCGCGGACGGCAAGCCCCGCTACGTCCTCGACATCTCGCCGGTCGACAACACCGTGACCGTCGGCCCGCTGGAGGGCCTGGACGTCACCGGGCTCACCGCGATCCGGCCGCGCTGGTGCGGCACCGAGCCGCTCGCCGACGGCCGGTACACCGCCCAACTGCGCGCCCACGGCGAGGAGGTGCCGGTGAGCGCGTCGGTCGTGGACGGCGAGCTGCGGGTGCAGTTGGACACCCCCGTCCGCGGCATCGCCCCCGGCCAGGCCGTCGTCCTGTACGACGGCACCCGCGTCGTCGGCTCCGCCACCATCGCCGCCACCGAGCGCCCGGCCGTCCGCGCCTGAAACCGGGGTGAGCGAGGCCCGGCCCGCGTGATAGACCAGGTAGCACTATGAATATCTGCG
Source organism: Kitasatospora sp. NPDC059817 (assembly GCF_042731835.1). Lineage (NCBI taxonomy): Bacteria > Bacillati > Actinomycetota > Actinomycetes > Kitasatosporales > Streptomycetaceae > Kitasatospora > Kitasatospora sp. NPDC059817. The sequence continues at coordinate 22,874 of NZ_JBHWIR010000048.1, forward strand.
TCTTCTGCTCCGCGTACTCGCTCGACGACCGCTACTCCGCTCCCGCCGCCGAGTTCGCGCGGCTCCTCGGCGAGGGCGGGCACACCCTGGTGTGGGGCGGCTCGAACGCCGGGCTGATGGGGCTGCTGGCCGATGAGGTGAAGGCGGCGGGCGGCAGGCTGGTCGGGGTGCTCGTCGAGATGCTGAGGCACAAGGGGTACGTCGGCGCCGACGAGTTGGTGATGACCGAGGACCTCGCCGAGCGGAAGGCGGAGCTGGCCGCCCGGGCCGACGCGATCGTCGTGCTGGTCGGCGGGCTGGGCACCCTCGACGAGGTGACCGAGGTGCTGGAGCTCAAGAAGCACGGCATGTTCGACAAGCCGGTGATCGTCCTGGACACCGAGGGCTTCTACGCGGGCCTGCGCACGCAGATGGAGCGGATGGACACCGAGGGCTTCCTGCCGCGCCCGCTCGCCGAGCTGATCAACTTCGCCGACACCCCGGCTCAGGTATTTGAGCAGCTCAAGGCCTGATTAGATCAGCACCATGGCTGCACATCTGATCACCGGCGCCGGCTCCGGCATCGGCGCCGTCCTGGCCGAGCGTCTCGCCGAGCGCGGCGACGACCTCTGGCTGCTCGCCCGCGACGCCCGCCGCGCCGCCGAACTGCGCGAGCGCTTCCCCGGGGCGCAGACCCTGGTCGGCGACCTCGGCGACCCGGCCAAGCTCTCCTGGGCCCTCGGCCACCAGGCGCTGCCCGTCGAGCTCGACTCCCTCCTGCACGTCGCGGGCATGGTCGAGCTGGGTGCGGTCGGCGAGCTGCCGGTCAAGGCCTGGCAGAGCACCCTGGCCGTCAACCTGGTCGCCCCCGCCGAGCTGACCCGGCTCCTGCTGCCCTCGCTGCGCCTGGTCAAGGGGCACGTGGTGTTCGTCAACTCCGGTGCGGGCCTGAGCGCCTCCGCCGAGTGGTCGGCCTACGCGGCGAGCAAGCACGGCCTCAAGGCGCTCGCCGACGCGCTGCGCCAGGAGGAGCACGCGAACGGCGTCCGGGTCACCTCGGTCTACCCGGGCCGCACCGCCACCGCGATGCAGGCCAAGGTGCACCAGCAGGAGGGCAAGGCCTACGACGAGGACCGCTTCATCGCCCCGGAGTCGGTGGTGAAGGCGATCCTCGCCGCCCTGGACGCCTCCCGCGACGCGGAGCTCACCGACATCACCGTCCGCCCCGGGCGCTGACCTCGCCGGGGCGGCGGCGCACTAGGCTCGGGCGGGTGAGCACCGGAGACACCTTCCCCGACCTGCGCGGCGCCGCCACCGGCGTCGGTTCGCTGCCCGGCACCGACGCGCGGGAGGCCGCCAAGACCTCCACCGGCGCGCTGGAGCAGCTGCCGTTCCTGCCCGAACTCCCCGCCCGCGGGCCGGGCGCCGACATGATCGGCCGCGGCGCCGGCCTGCTGGTCGAGCTGTTCGCACAGACCGAACCGTCCGGCTGGCGGTTCGCCGACCGCCCCGGCCGGGACACCCGGCGCGCGCACTCCTGGCTGGGCGAGGACCTGGACGCGCTGGAGGAGTTCACCCAGGGCTACCAGGGCGCGCTCAAGCTCCAGGCCGTGGGCCCGTGGACGCTGGCGGCGAGCATCGAGCTCAGGCACGGCGAGAAGGCGCTCTCCGACCACGGCGCCTGCCGGGACATCGCCGGCTCGCTCACCGAGGGCCTGCGCCGCCACCTGGCGGACGTCCGCCGGCGGGTGCCCGGCGCGCAGCTGGTCCTCCAGCTCGACGAGCCCTCGCTGCCCGCCGTGCTGGCCGGTTCGGTGAAGACCGCCAGCGGCTTCCAGCGGTTGCGCTCGGTGGACCGGCAGGTCGCCGAGGAGGTGCTGCGCGAGACGATCCGCGGCCTGGACGTGCCGGTCGTGGTGCACTGCTGCGCCCCGCAGGTCCCGCTCCCGCTGCTGCGCCGGGCCGGGGTGGCCGGGGTCTCCCTCGACTTCTCCCTCCTCACCGAGCGGGAGGACGACGACCTCGGCGAGGCGGTCGAGGCGGGCACGGCGATCCTCGCTGGTGTCGTGCCCTCCACTGACCAGGAGGTGTCCGACCCGGCCGGTAGTGTCCAGGGTGTCAGGACCTTGTGGCGCAGGCTCGGGTTCGCCCCGGAGCTGCTGGGCCGCCGCGTGCTGGTGACGCCGACCTGCGGGCTGGCCGGGGCGTCCCCGGCGTACGCGCGCAAGGCGCTGTCGCTTGCGGCGCGGGCGGCGCAGAGCCTGGTGGACAACCCGGAATGAGAACGTAGGAGGGCTTGCGGTGGTGGCTGTCGAGGGCTGGGAGGACGTCCCTGCGGAGGTGCGCAGGCGGCACGCCGAGCTGGTCGTGGAGATCACCGAGCACCGCGCCCGGTACTACGTGCAGGACGCCCCGGTCGTCAGCGACGCCGAGTTCGACGTCCTGATGCGCGAGCTGGAGGCGGTCGAGGCCGCGCACCCGGCCCTGGTGACGCCGGACTCGCCGACGCAGGAGGTCGGCGGCGACGTCGCGGAGGGCTTCACCAAGGTCGAGCACCGCGAGCGGCTGCTCAGCCTCGACAACGCCATGGACGACGAGGAGCTGGCGGCCTGGGCGGACCGGGTCGCCCGCGAGCTGGACGGCATCGACTACCACTACCTGTGCGAGCTCAAGGTGGACGGCCTGGCCGTCAACCTCACCTACGAGCGCGGCCAGTTGGTCCTGGCCGCGACCCGGGGCACCGGCCGGGTCGGCGAGGACATCACCGCCAACGTCCGCACCATCAAGGAGATCCCGCAGCAGCTCACCGGCGACGACCTGCCCGAGCTGGTCGAGATCCGCGGCGAGGTCTACCTGCCCACCGAGGCCTTCGAGGAACTGAACGCCTCGCTGGCGGCGGAGAACGAGCGCCGCCGGGCGGAGAACGAGGAGCGCGCCAAGGAGGGCAGGCGTCCGCAGGCGCTGCTCCACCTGTTCGCCAACCCCCGCAACGCCGCCGCCGGTTCGCTGCGCCAGAAGGACCCGCTGGTCACCGCGTCCCGTCCGCTGCACATGGTGGTGCACGGCATCGGCGCCCGGGTCGGCTTCGACATCGACTGCCAGTCGCACGCCTACGACCTGCTGCGCGCGTGGGGCCTGCCGACGGCCCGGCACAACAAGGTGGTCGGGACGCTCGACGAGGTGCGGGCGTTCATCGGGCACTTCGGCGAGCAGCGGCACTCGGTCGAGCACGAGATCGACGGCGTCGTGGTCAAGGTGGACGAGATCGCCCTGCAAGGGCGGCTCGGTTCCACCTCCAAGTCGCCGCGCTGGGCGATCGCCTGGAAGTACCCGCCGGAGGAGGTCACCGGCAGGCTGGCCGCGATCAAGGTCGGCATCGGCCGCACCGGCCGGGCCACCCCGTACGCGGTGCTGGCCGAGCCGGTGAAGGTGGCCGGCTCGATGGTGCAGTACGCGACGCTGCACAACCAGCAGGTCGTCAAGGCCAAGGGCGTGCTGCTCGGCGACACCATCGTGCTGCGCAAGGCCGGCGACGTCATCCCGGAGATCCTCGGCCCGGTGGAGAGCCTGCGGGACGGCACCGAGCAGGAGTTCGTGATGCCCTCGCACTGCCACGAGTGCGGGGCCGAGCTGCGCCCGATGTCCGAGGGGGACATCGATCTGCGCTGCCCCAACGCGCAGTTCTGCCCGGCGCAGATCCGCGAGCGGATCGCCTTCCTGGGCGGCCGTTCCTCGCTGGACATCGAGGGCCTGGGCTATGTCGCGGCGACCGCGCTGACCCAGCCGCTGGAGCCGGCCGAGGCGCCGGTGCGGGACGAGGGCGACATCTTCGGCCTGACGATGGAGCAGTTGCTGCCGATCGAGGTGCTGGTCCGCGACCAGAAGACGGGCATGCCCAAGCTGGACGACCGCACCGGCAAGGAGAAGAAGGCCACCTTCTTCGCGAACCAGAAGGGCGAGCCCAAGAAGACGGCGGGCGTGCTGCTGGAGAATCTGGAGAGGGTGAAGGAACGTCCGCTGTGGCGGTTCCTCAACGGCCTCTCGATCCGGCACGTCGGGCCGGTCGCGGCGCAGGAGCTGGCGCGGGAGTTCCGGGACCTCGACCGGATCTTCTCGGCCACCGAGGAGGAGCTGGCCGCCGTCGAGGGGGTCGGGCCGATCATCGCCCGTTCCGTCGTCGAGTGGTACCAGGAGGAGTGGCACCGGGGGATCCTGGAGAAGTGGCGCGCGGCCGGCGTCCGCTTCACCGAGGAGCCCGCCGACGAGGAGGAGGCGGAGCGCCCGCTGGAGGGCCTGACCGTCGTGGTCACCGGCACCCTGGCCGGGCACACCCGGGACGGGGCCAAGGAGGCGCTGACCTCGCGCGGCGCGAAGGTGACCGGTTCGGTATCGAAGAAGACAGATTTTGTCGTGGCCGGTGACAACCCCGGGTCCAAGTACGACAAGGCCGTTCAGCTCGGACTGCCGGTCCTGGACGACGCCGGCTTCGCCGTGCTGCTCGCCGACGGAGCGGCCGCGGCCCGCGCCCACCTCGGCCTGCCCGAGGTCGGGAAGGCCCCCGTCGAGGCCGCCCCGGAGGCCGACCCGGAGGCCGACCCGAGCGGAGCGTGACCGAACCCGTCTTGTTATCGTCCTGATGCAACGTCACCGGGTGTCGCACCGTGAAAGCGGGCATTGTGTCACTGTGCGACACCCGGGCGCGGTGGCGCGTTTCCGGTTGTCCGAAAGTCTGCCCACCGGGTGGACCCCGGCATACCCTGGAGCGCAACAGAGTGTCAGCAGGGGTGGGGGCACCGGCTGAGCCGGTGCTCCGCGGGGTCGCTCCATGCCCGGCAGCTGTCGGTACCGGCACGGTGCCTCACCGTAAGGCGGCCTGACGGGGCGGGCCCGACGGAGGACAGGGCTTATGGATCGTACGACCGGCGGTGCGCCCACACGCCCGCCGCAGGGGGTGGCAGGTGCGGTCCTGCTGCTCGGCGTGCTGCTGGCCGGTGCCGCGCCGCTCATCCCGCTGGCCGTCCTGGTCTACCGGTACGAGCCCGAACTGCTGCCGCTGTTCGCGGTGCCGCTGGCGGTGCTGGTCGCCGCCTGGCGGATCGCCCGCGACCGCGCCCGTGACCAGCTGACCGACCCGCTGACGGATCTGCCCAACCGTCAGGCCCTGTTGATGGCCGCCCAGGAGGCGATCGCGGAGCGTGCGGAAGGCTACAGCGTCGGTCTCATCCTGCTCGATCTCGATCGTTTCCGATCGCTCAACGACACCCTCGGTCACACCGCCGGCGACCGGCTGCTGGTGCACATCGCCCGCCGGCTGCACCGCGCGCTGCGCTCCGGAGGCCCGGCCGGCAGCGCCACCCGGGAGTCCATCGACGACGTCTTCGCCGGCCTGCCCCGGAACTACCGGCGCGGCCGCCCGATGGTGGCCCGGATGGGCGGCGACGAGTTCGCCGTGCTGCTGCCCGGCATCAACTGCCCGGACAGCCTGGAGCGGGTCGCCAAGGCGCTGATCGCCGAACTCGCCGCGCCGATCCGGCTGGACGGGCTGCTGCTCGTGCTGGAGGCCAGCGCCGGCGTCTGCGTCTACCCGCAGCACGCCCAGGACGCCGAGGCGCTGCTGCGCCGCGCCGACGTGGCGATGGGCCACGCCCAGCGCGGTTGCAGCGGCGTCGCGCAGTACGACGAGACCCAGGACGCCGACACGCCGTACCGGATAGGGCTGCTCGGCGACCTGCGGCGGGCCCTGGAGACCGGCGAGGTGCAGCTGCACTACCAGCCCAAGGTGGCCTTCGACGGCCGGGTGGTCGGCCTGGAGGCGCTGCTGCGCTGGGAGCGCCCCGGCCAGGGCCGGGTCTCGCCGGACGAGTTCGTCGGGCTCGCCGAGTCCAGCGGACTGATGCCCCGGCTCACCGACTACGTGCTGGAGGCCGCCGTCGGGCAGCTCGCCTACTGGCGGGACCAGGGCCTCCAGGTGCAGGTCGCGGTCAACGTCTCCCCGCGCGACGTGCTCAACCCCGGCTTCGCCCAGCGCGTCGCCGGCCACCTCGTCCGCCACCAGGTGCCGGCCCACGCGCTCCAGCTGGAGATCACCGAACGGCTGCTGCTGGACGACTCCCGCCGGGCCGCCGACACCCTCGCCGAACTGCGCGGCTACGGCGTCGGGATGTCCCTGGACGACTTCGGCACCGGCCACTCCTCGCTGGTGCGGCTGCGCAGCCTGCCGGTCGGCGAGCTGAAGATCGACCGCTCCTTCGTCTCCCGGATGGTCATCGACGACCACGACGCGGCGGTGGTGCGCTGCTCGGTGGAGCTCGCCCACTCGCTGGGCCTGACCGTGGTCGCCGAGGGCGTCGAGGACGACGAGACCTGGGAGCGGCTGCACTGCATGGGCGTGGACGCCGTCCAGGGCTGGCTGGTGTCGGCCGCGCTGCCGGCCGAGCAGGCCACCGCCTGGCTGCGGGTGCACCGTACCGGCGCCCCGCCGGTGGAGCGGCTGGTCCCCCCGCCGGGCCGGCTGCCTTCGGCGCTCCACGCGGTGCAGGGGGGCCAGGGCCTGCCGGTCCAGCCGGTGCTGCCGCCGGCCGCCCAGCCGGTGGTCCAGCAGGCCATCGCGCCGGTGCTGCCCCCCGTGCTGCCCCCGACGCTCCCGCAGGCCGTGCAGGCCGTGCAGGCTGTGCAGGCCGTTCAGACGGTCCAGGCCGCGCCCGCGCCCCAGCCCGTGTCGGCCGCGCAGATCGAGATCAAGGCGCCGGGCACGCAGAGTTGGGCCCGCACCAGGCCGCAGTGACGGGCGCACACGCTTACTCGTTGGCCGGTGGCCGGGCCGGGCCCCATAGGATGGGGTCCAAAGACCACGAGGACGGAGCACCGGACCGGTTGCTCCTGCCCGGGCCCGGCACCGCCTGCGCGCGGCGCCGGGCCTCACCAGAACTCACCCTGAGGATCGCTGCATGCCTGGCATCACGCGCGAGGAGGTCGCCCACCTCGCCCGGCTGTCGCGTCTTGAGCTGAAGCCCGAAGAGCTGGACCACTTCGCCGAGCAGCTCGACGTGATCATCGGCGCGGTCGCCCGCGTTTCCGAGGTCGCCGGACAGGACGTCCCGCCGACCTCCCACCCGCTCCCGCTGACCAACGTGATGCGCGCGGACGAGGTGCGGCCGTCGCTCACCCCGGAGCAGGCGCTGTCCGGCGCCCCCGCCGCCGAGGAGCAGCGTTTCCGCGTGCCCCAGATCCTCGGGGAGGACTGACCGAGATGACCGAGTTGATCAAGTACACCGCCGCTGAGACGGCTTCCGCCATCGCCAAGGGCGAGGTGTCCGCCGTCGAGGTGGCGCAGGCGCACCTGGACCGCATCGGCGCCGTCGACAAGAAGGTCAACGCCTTCCTGCACGTCGACACCGAGGGCGCGCTGAACGCCGCCAAGGCCGTCGACGAGAAGCGCGCCAAGGGCGAGGAGCTGGGCCCGCTGGCCGGCGTCCCGCTCGCGCTGAAGGACGTCTTCACCACCAAGGGCGTGCCGACCACCTGCGGCTCCAAGATCCTCGAAGGCTGGATCCCGCCGTACGACGCCACGTTGACCACCCGTCTCAAGGACGCCGGCGTGGTCATCCTCGGCAAGACCAACATGGACGAGTTCGCGATGGGCTCCTCCACCGAGAACTCCGCCTACGGCACGACCGGCAACCCGTGGGACCTCTCCCGCATCCCCGGCGGCTCCGGCGGCGGCTCGGCCGCCGCGCTGGCCGCCTTCGAGGCCCCGCTGGCGATCGGCACCGACACCGGCGGCTCGATCCGCCAGCCCGGCGCCGTCACCGGCACCGTCGGCGTCAAGCCGACCTACGGCTCGGTCTCCCGCTACGGCCTGGTCGCCTTCTCGTCCTCGCTGGACCAGGGCGGCCCGTGCGCCCGCACCGTGCTGGACGCGGCGCTGCTGCACGAGGCCATCGCCGGGTACGACCCGCTGGACTCCACCTCGATCGACGCGCCCGTCCCGGCCGTGGTCGAGGCCGCCAAGCTGCGCGACGTGCGCGGCATGCGGATCGGCGTGGTCAAGGAGTTCGCCGGCGAGGGCTACCAGGCCGGCGTGATGGAGCGCTTCAACGAGTCGGTGGAGCTGCTGCGCGAGCTGGGCGCCGAGGTCGTCGAGGTCTCCTGCCCGTCCTTCACCCTGGCGCTGCCGGCGTACTACCTGATCGCGCCCAGCGAGGCCTCGTCCAACCTGGCCCGCTTCGACGCGATGCGCTACGGCCTGCGGGTCGGCGACGACGGCTCCCGCTCGGCCGAGGACGTCACCGCCCTGACCCGCGAGGCCGGCTTCGGCCCCGAGGTCAAGCGCCGCATCATCCTCGGCACCTACGCCCTCTCCTCGGGCTACTACGACGCCTACTACGGCTCGGCCCAGAAGGTCCGCACGCTCATCTCGCGCGACTTCGACGCCGCCTTCGCGGGCGTGGACGTGCTGGTCTCGCCGACCACGCCGACCACCGCCTTCCCGATCGGCGAGCGCGCCGACGACCCGATGGCGATGTACCTGGCCGACCTCTGCACGATTCCGTCGAACCTCGCGGGCAACGCGGCCATGTCGCTGCCCTGCGGTCTGGCCCCGGAGGACAATCTCCCGGTCGGCCTGCAGATCATCGCACCCGCGATGGCGGACGACCGCCTGTACCGGGTGGGCGGCGCCGTCGAGGCCGCACTCAACGACAAGTGGGGGCACACCCTGCTGGAGGAGGCACCGGCACTGTGAGCAAGATCGAGAAGGCCAAGGCCCCGTCGTCCCTCAAGGCACCGTCGTCCCTGAAGGGCTTCAAGCACAGCAAGCCGGGCCTCTGGCTGTCCATCGGCACCAGCGCCTTCGGCGCGCTATCGGTCGTCAAGGACGTCCGCAAGGCCCGCGAGGAGAGTGACACCCTCAAGCTGGTCAACGCCCTGGTCGGCGCCGCCGCGCTGATCACCGGTACCGCCCTGCTGGTGCGCGAGCTGCGCCAGCTCGGCTCCGACGACGTCCTGCTGGGCTGAGCTGAGCGCCCCGGCCCGGCCCCGCGCGAGCGGCGGCCGGGCCCGTACCTCCCAAGTCTTTTAGTGAAGGGGACGCTGTGAGCGTCATGAACCTGGTCTCCTACGAGGACGCTCTCGCGTCGTACGACCCGGTGATGGGCCTTGAGGTCCACGTCGAGCTGGGCACCAAGACCAAGATGTTCTGCGGTTGCTCGACCGAGCTGGGTGCCGAGCCGAACAGCCAGACCTGCCCGACCTGCCTGGGCCTGCCCGGCTCGCTGCCGGTGGTCAACGCGATCGGCGTGGAGTCGGCCGTCAAGATCGGCCTGGCGCTGAACTGCGAGATCGCCGAGTGGTGCCGGTTCGCGCGGAAGAACTACTTCTACCCGGACATGCCCAAGAACTTCCAGACCTCGCAGTACGACGAGCCGATCGCCTTCAACGGCTACCTCGACGTGCAGCTGGAGGACGGCTCGACCTTCCGCGTGGAGATCGAGCGCGCCCACATGGAGGAGGACACCGGCAAGTCCAGCCACGTCGGTGGCGCCACCGGCCGCATCCACGGCGCCACCCACTCGCTGCTCGACTACAACCGGGCCGGCATCCCGCTGATCGAGATCGTCACCAAGCCGATCGTCGGCGCCGGCGAGCGCGCCCCCGAGGTCGCCAAGGCGTACGTCGCCGAGCTGCGCGAGCTGATCAAGGCGCTGGGCGTCTCCGAGGCGCGGATGGACAAGGGCCAGATGCGCTGCGACGTCAACCTGTCGCTGCGCCCCAACGGCACCGAGACCTTCGGCACCCGTTCGGAGACCAAGAACGTCAACTCGCTGCGCAGCGTGGAGCGGGCCGCCCGGTTCGAGATCCAGCGGCACGCCACCGTGCTGACCGACGGCGGCACGATCATCCAGGAGACCCGGCACTTCCACGAGGAGGACGGCAGCACCACCTCGGGCCGGATCAAGGACAACGCCGAGGACTACCGCTACTTCCCCGAGCCGGACCTGGTGCCGATCGCCCCCGCCCGCGCCTGGGTCGAGGAGCTGCGCGCAGGCCTGCCCGAGCTGCCGCGGGTACGCCGGGCCCGGCTGCAGGCCGAGTGGGGCCTGTCCGACAAGGACATGCAGTCGGTGCTGAACGCCGGCGCCGTCGAGCCGATCCAGGAGACCATCGCCGCCGGCGCCCCGGCCGACCAGGCCCGCAAGTGGTGGATGGGCGAGCTGGCCCGCCGGGCCAACGAGACCGGCACCGAGCTGAGCGAGCAGCCGATCACCCCGGCGCAGGTCGCCCGGGTCACCGCGCTGGTCGCCGAGGGCAAGCTGAACGACAAGCTGGCCCGCCAGGTCATCGAGGCCGTGCTGGCCGGCGAGGGCGAGCCGGACGAGGTCGTCGAGAAGCGCGGCCTGGCCGTCGTCTCGGACGACTCCGCGCTCGGTGCGGCCGTCGACCAGGCCATCGCCGAGAACGAGGCGATCGCCGCCAAGATCCGCGACGGCAAGGTCGCCGCGGTCGGCGCGCTGGTCGGTGCGGTCATGAAGGCCACCCGCGGCCAGGCCGACGCGGCCCGCGTCAAGGACCTGATCCTGGAGCGGCTCGCCGTCGAGGGGCAGTAGGCACAACCCAGAGAATTTGGGCGTCTTTGCCTGAGGTCCTAAGGCGCCTAAGGCATCTAAGGCCCTCTAAGTAAGGCCTAAGGCCCGGTCTCACCTCTAAATCGAGGTAAGACCGGGCCTTTGTCGTTCCCGGGGCCCCGATCTAAGGCACCTGGGGCCCGGAAGATCGGTAGGGCTTCCGATGCGGCACCCCCCGCTGGGAGAGGAAAGTCTTACTCGACAGCGAAACGCAGTGAAACCCACAGGGGGAACCGAAGTGATCGAGTACGAGCTCATCCAGCAGCACGCCCACGAGCTGGCCGTCCGCGCCGAGCACGAGCGCCTGGTCCGGGAGGCCAAGGAGGGGCGCCGCCTGCGGCAGCGTCCGGTGGCCGCCCGCTTCCAGCGGCGCCCCGCGCGCCAGCGCGAATGCTGACGGACCGGCACCACGACGGTGCCGAGGGAGTTTCGGAGGGGGAGGCGCAGCAGGGGAGCGCCTCCCCCTCCGGGCGTTCGCCAGGGGAGATAACCCCTCGGCCCGCCACCTCCGGCTATGGCATGCTCGCCTCCATGCAGCAGATATCGGTGAGTCCCGTCTTCGTCGGCCGCGGCAGCGAGATCACCGAACTGACCGACGCGCTGCGCCGGGCCGGCTCCGGCAGCCCGCAGGCCGTGCTGATCGGCGGCGAGGCGGGCGTCGGCAAGACCCGGCTGCTGGAGGAGTTCCTGGAGCGGGCCGCCGCCGGGGGAGCGGTCACCACGCTCGGCGGCTGCCTGGAGATCGGCGCCGAGGGCCTGCCGTACGCCCCGCTGGCCGCCGCGCTGCGCCGGCTGCACCGCTCGCTGGGTGCCGAGCTCGAGGCCGCTGCGGTCGGCAGCGAGGGGCACCTGGCCCGGCTGCTGCCCGAGTTCGGCGAGGCCGACGGCGAACCCAACGACGAGTACGGCCGGGCCCGGCTGTTCGAGCACACCGCGAGGCTGTTCGAGCGGCTCGGCGCGGAGCGTACCCTCGTGTTCGCCGTCGAGGACCTGCACTGGTCCGACCGCTCCACCCGCGAACTGCTCGCCTTCCTGGTCCGCACCCTGCACCGGTCCCGGGTGCTGCTGGTCGCCACCTACCGCTCCGACGACCTGCACCGCCGCCACCCGCTGCGCCCCTTCCTGGCCGAGCTCGAACGGCTGCGCACCGTCCAGCGGCTGGAGCTGGAGCGGTTCGGCCGCGGCGAGGTCGCCGCCCAGCTGGCCGGCATCCTCGGCACCGCCGACCCCGACCGGAAGCTGGTGGACCGCATCCACCGCCGCTCCGAGGGGAACCCGTTCTTCGTCGAGGAGCTGGCCACCGCCTTCGAGGACGGCTGCGGCGCCGGGCTCACCGACTCGCTGCGCGACATCCTGCTGGTCCGGGTGGAGAGCCTGGTCGAGGAGGCCCAGCGGGTGGTGCGGATCGCCGCCGAGGGCGGCTCGCACGTCGAGCACGCCCTGCTGGCGGCCGTCCTGGACGACGACGAGGAGGCGCTGATCGAGGCGCTGCGGGCGGCCGTCGGCGCCAACATCCTGCGCCCGGACGGCGAGGGCGAGGGCTACCGCTTCCGGCACGCGCTGGTCCGCGAGGCGGTCTCGGACGACCTGCTGCCCGGTGAACGGCACCGGATCAACCGCAAGTTCGCACTCGCGGTGGAGGCGCAGCCGCAGCTGGTCTCCTGCGACGCCCTGCCCGCCCGGCTGGCCAACTACTGGTACCACGCGCACGACCCGGCCCGCGCCCTGCCGACCGCCCTGGACGCCGCCCGGGCGGCCCGCCGCCGCAACGCCTTCGCCGAGCAACTGGGCATGCTGGAACGGGCCCTGGAACTGTGGGACATGGTCTCCGAGGAGGTGCTGGCGCACACCCTGCGCCCGTACGACTGGGCCGAGACCTACCCGCCGGGCTCCTGCGACCACAGCACCGCCGACGGGGACTGCGACCGGATCCAGCTGGTCGACGTGCTGGCCGAGGCGGTGGTCGCGGCCCGGCGCTGCGGCGACCGCGAGCGCGGCCTGAGCCTCGCCAGGCGGGGGCTGCGGCTGGTCGACGAGGCCGTGCACCCGGTGCGCGCGGCCTGGTTCCGGATCAACCGGGCCCGGATGCTGGGCAATCTGCGCCGCTCCGGCGACGACGAGGAGATCCTGCACGCGCACCGGCTGGTCGACCACCTGCCGCCGTCCGCCGTCCAGGCCGAGGTGTTCGCGCTCGGCGCCGGGGTGGCGATGCTCAAGAAGCCCGGCCCCGAGCACATCGAGCTGGCCGAGCGGGCGATCCGGATCGCCCAGGAGGTCGGCGCGCACTCCGTCGAGGTGCACGCCCGGATGACGCTCGGCGGCCTGCGCTACGACGTGCACGGCGATGCCGACGGCGGGCTGGCCGAACTGGCCGGGGCGGTCGAGGCGGCCCGCCGGCTGGGCGTGCCCGACCTGCTGCTGCGCGGCGTCAACAACCTGGCCAGCATGCAGCGCGGGGTGGGCCGGGCCGAGGAGGCGGTGGTGCTGGCCCGTGAGGGCCTGGTCTACGCGGACGGCAACGGCCTGCTGCGCAACATCGGCACCATCCTGACCGGCAACCTGGCCGAGGCGCTGACCGACCTGGGGCGGATCCGGGAGGCCGCCGAGGTGCTCGACGCCTGCGAGCTGACCAGCCTGACCGGCACCCACGCCGAGTTCCTGGACCGGATGCGCGGCGACCTCGCGCTGCTGCGCGGGGACCTGGCCGGCGCGGCGACCATGCTGGCGCAGGCCCGGTCGGCCAACCGGGTCGGCCAGCTCCAGCACAGCGTGCCGATCAGCCGGCTGGCGGTGCGGATCGCCGCGCTCGCCGGTCGGCCGCTGGAGGCCCGGGAGGAACTGCTCACCGCGCTGGCGGAGGAGGGGCGGCTCGGCCACGAGTCCGACGTGTACCCGCTGCTGGTCGAGGCCGCCACGGTGGAGGCGGACAGCCGGGGCCTGCCGGAGGCCGCGGCGGGCCGGGCCGAGGCACTGGCCGCGATCGCCGCGCGGGCGGCCCGGCTGCGGCCGCGGGCGCCGATGCACCACGGCTGGGCCCGGCTGCTGGAGGGCGAACTGGCCCGCGCCGAGGCCGCCGACACCCCGGAGCAGTGGGCCGCCGTGGTCGCCGCGCTGCGGCCGACCGGGCTGCCGTACCCGCTGGCGGTCGCCCTGCTGCGGGCCGGCGAGGCCGAGGTGCTGGCCGGGCGGCGCGAGGCCGGGGCCGAACTGCTGCGCGAGGCGCGGGAACTGGCCACCGTCCGGGGTGACCGTCCGCTGCTGGCGGAGGTCGCGGGCCTGGCCGAGCGGGCCGGGCTGACGCTGACCCCGGTGGCGGCCGCGCGCCCGGCCGCCGGGCCGGCCGCGACCCCGCCCGCCGGGGAGTCCTTCGGCCTCACCCCCCGTGAGCGGGACGTGCTCCGGTTGCTGGCGCGGGGCTGGAGCAACCGGCAGATCGCGGAGGAGCTGTACATCTCTCCGAAGACCGCGAGCGTGCACGTTTCCAACATCCTGGGCAAGCTCGCGGTCACCGGCCGGGGTGAGGCGGCAGCGCTGGCGCACCGGCTGCGGCTGTTCCCGGACGATCCGGCGTAGGGCCCTGTCCCCCTGGGCCTCCCGCTGACCCGAGCGCCCGGCGCCGGGCCTCCTGACCGTCTCCGGTCCGGGCGGCCCGGGGCCGGGCGCCGTCGCGTGCTCCCGTGCGCGCCGCGTGAGCCCCTGGTCGCGCGCCGCCGCCAATCGGGCCGATCCGCCGGAATCGGGTGCATTTCCCCACCTCCTCGCCATTACTCTAAGTTGAGTGCATGTGTCATTGAGTGACGGATTTGGTGTAGGGTCCCGATCGGGAACATCGGTGCGGTGTGGTGACCGGAAGGCCGCCCACCCCCTGGGCCTCCGTCCTGACGGGGCGCCAGGCCGCCGCGTACGACCGAGAGGCGCGCGGCCGGTGGCCCGTGGCCGGGGCGCCAGGCCCCGGGCCGGAGGGGGAGAGGCCGAGTGAGCTCCACCGATACGGTGCTGCCCGGGGCCGGACGGCCGGGCGTGCCACCCGCCGACGCGTCCGAGCCCGACACGTCCGCGCCCGGCGCAGCCGCAGCCGGCCCGCCCGCCCCCGGCCGGCGCGGCCCGCTGGGCCGGCTCCGGGAGAGCCGGACGCTGCCCGGCCTCGTCCTCGGCGCGCTCTGCCTGGCCTACGCCCTGGGCGCCGCCACCGGCTGGGGATCCTTCCAACTCTCCATCTTCATGGGCGACTTCGGCCTGGCCGCGGCGGCGCTCGCGGCCGCGCTGTCCTGCCTGGTGTACGGCTGCACAGCCGGCGGGCGCGCCCGCCCGGCCTGGCTGCTGTTCGGCCTCTCCTCGCTCATGGTGGCCTGCGGCAACGGCACCTGGGGCTGGTACGAACTGGTCGCCCGCAGCCCGCTGCCGCAGGACTCGCTCGCCGAGTACGCCTTCCTGCTGTTCTCCCCGCTCGCCATCACCGGTGTCCTGGTGCTCGCCCAGCGCCCGCGCTCGGCCGCCGGCTGGCTCTGCCTGCTGCTCGACGGCTGGCTGATCGCCGGCTCGCTGTTCACCCTCAGCTGGAGCCTGGCGCTCGGCCGGATCGCCGCCGGCGAGGTCGGCTCGCCACTGCGGCTGGCCCTCAACCTGGCCTACCCGGTGCTGGACATCCTGCTGGTCAGCCTGGTCGTCGGGCTGCGCTTCGGCGGCCGGGACGGCAACCGGGCGGCCGTGCACACCGCGATGGTGGCGCTGGCCGTCACCGTCCTGTGCGACGCCCTGTTCACCTCCCCGGAGCTGCGCAGCAGCTACCGCTCGGGCGAACTGCTGGACGCCGGCTGGTTCTCCGGCAGCCTGCTGCTGGCCTGGGCGCCGTGGTCGCCGCGCTGGCGCCGCCCGCTGCGCGAGCACCCCTCGGCCGGAGGCCTGCCGCGCCGCCGGGTGGCCACCACGTTCAGCGCGCTCACCCCGTACGCGGCCGCCGCGGTGTGCACCGCCGGGATCCTCTACAACGCCCTCGGCGGGCGGGAATTGGACCGGGTGGTGGCCGCGGCGGCCTGCACCGTCGGCCTGGCGCTCATCCTGCGCCAGGGCGTGATGCTGCTCGACAACCTCTCGCTCGCCCAGGAACTCGCCCACAAGGAGGCGCACTTCCGCTCCCTGGTGCAGGGCTCCAGCGACGTCATCATGATCGCCGGTGCCAACGGCGTGCTCTCCTACGTCTCCCCGGCCGCACTCGGCGTCTACGGGCGGGACCCGGAGGAACTGGTCGGCGGCAACCTGCTGGACCTGGTCCACCCGGAGGACGTGGACCGGGTGCTCGCCGAGGTCCGCCGCTACCTGGCGAGGGTCCGGCTCACCGCCCACCGCTCCCCGGGCACCGCCGAGCCGTCCGCCCGGGTGGAGTGCCGGATCAGCTCCGGCGGCGGCGAGTGGCTGCACGTCGAGTCGACGGTCAGCCGGCACCGTGACGGCCTGATCCTCAACAGCCGGGACGTGACCGAACGCGTGATACTCCAGGCCCAGTTGCAGCACAACGCCTTCCACGACCCGCTCACCGACCTGCCCAACCGGGCGCTGTTCGCCCAGCGGCTGCGGGCCGCCCTCGGCGCCCGCGGCCAGCAGGGCGAGGGCGGCGCCGGGGTCGCGGTGCTCTTCCTCGACCTGGACGGCTTCAAGGCGGTCAACGACACGGCCGGCCACCAGGTGGGCGACGAACTGCTGGTGCAGGCGGCCCGCCGGCTCCAGGGGGCCGTCCGCTGCGGGGACACCGTCGCCCGGTTCGGCGGCGACGAGTTCGCCGCGCTGGTCTGCGGCCCGCTCGGCCGGCTCCAGGTCCAGGAGCTCGCCGAACGGCTGCGGATCGCGCTCTCCGAGCCGTACTGGATCGGCGGCGCCGAACTCGGTGTCGCCGCCAGCATCGGCATCGCCTTCGGCACCCCCGAACGCGGCCCGGCCGCCGACCCGAGGGCGGCCACCGACGAGCTGATGCGCAACGCCGACCTCGCGATGTACCGGGCCAAGTCCGAGGGCAAGGGCCGGGTGGTGCTCTACAACCCCGCGATGCGGGCCGATCTGGAGCGCCGCACCGAACTGGAGGAGCGGCTGCGGGCCGCCGTCCGGGAGGGCGGCTTCACCCTGCTCCACCAGCCCGTGGTGGACCTCGGCAGCGGCGCGGTGACCGGCGTCGAGGCGCAGGCCCGCTGGCGTTCGGCGGGCGGCCTGCTGCTCACCCCGGCCGAGTTCCTGCGCTCGGCCGACCACGGCGACGCGGCCACCCGGTTCTCCCGCTGGCTGGTCCAGGAGGCGGTGACGGCCGCGGCCAACCGGCGCGGCCAGTCCGGCCGCAGCCGCAGCGGCCCCGCGCCCGTCCCGGTCGCGGTCCGGCTCTCCACCGAGCGGCTGTGCTCGCCCGGCCTGTACGAGACGGTGGCCGCGGCGCTGCGCGACAGCCGGCTGCCGGCCGGCGAGCTGGTGATCGAGGTGGCCCGGATGGGCCCGGACTCGCTCGCCGACGAACTCGGCCGCCGGCTGGCCGCGTTGCGCCGGCTCGGGGTCACCACCGTGCTGGCCGGCTACGGCGCCGGCAGCGGTTCGCTCGGCGAGCTGGCCCGGCTGCCCCTGGACGGCCTCAAGCTGGACCGCACGCTGGTACAGGACCTCGGGGAGTCCGCGCTCAGCCGCACGCTCGCCGGGCACGCCCTGCGGCTCGGCCACGACCTCGGCCTGGTCACCGGCGCCGAGGGGGTGGACCTGCCCCGCCAGGTCGCCGCGCTCCAGGAGCTGGGCTGCCGACAGGGCCAGGGTTCGGCCTTCGCGCCGCCACTGGACGAGACCCGGCTGCGCCGGGCGCTGGTGCGCCGCGGCTACCCGCTGCCCAGACCGCTCGGCTCGGTCTCGGCCCGGCGCGCGTACCTGGCCGCGGAGGCCCGGACGGGTGGCCGCGGGGAGGGCGGCGGGGGGCGTGTCGTGCATCACCACGGTGCCCCCGACCTGCCCGAACGCCGCGCGGTGACCGGTCCAGGGCCAGGTCCGCATGGCGAGACGGTCATCCCACCTGCTTGACACGTGCCCCCGGACAGGAGGAGGGTCGTTGCCATGCGCACCCGAATTCTCGTACTTGGCGGGCGCGTCGGCTGAGCGGGTTCACACCCCCCGCTTGTGACAGACCGACGCGCCACCCCTCGCATGCCCTTGGCACGAGGGGTTTTTTGTTGCACTGACGCTGTTCCACCACCGCAAGACCCCTGGCCCCGACCGCCCGATCCGCCCCGATTCGCGGGGAGGAAGCGGGACGATTGAGGCAGAGCCGGCGATCGGCCCGAAACCGGGACCCCACCCTCGCACCACCGGGGCCCGAAACCACCGGGCCGGCACATTCCGAGAAGAGACAGGCAGATGACTGAGCACGCCGCATCCCCCCGCCGCGGGGACACCACGGCCGCCCACGCTCCCGCTCCCCAGCACGTCGTCGAAACCATGACCGGCGCCCAGTCGCTCATCCGCTCGCTGGAGGCCGTGGGCGCCGACACCGTCTTCGGCATCCCGGGCGGGGCCATCCTTCCCGCGTACGACCCGCTGATGGACTCGGCCAAGGTGCGCCACATCCTGGTCCGCCACGAGCAGGGCGCCGGCCACGCCGCCACCGGATACGCCCAGGCCACCGGCCGGGTCGGGGTCTGCATGGCCACCTCCGGCCCGGGCGCGACCAACCTGGTGACCCCGATCGCCGACGCCTACATGGACTCGGTGCCGATGGTCGCGATCACCGGCCAGGTCTCCTCCAAGGCGATCGGCACCGACGCCTTCCAGGAGGCGGACATCTGCGGCATCACCATGCCGATCACCAAGCACAACTACCTGGTCACCGACCCCGCCGAGATCCCCCGGGTGATCGCCGAGGCGTTCCACATCGCCGCCACCGGCCGCCCCGGCCCCGTCCTGGTCGACATCGCCAAGGACGCGCTCCAGGCCACCACCACCTTCCGCTGGCCGGTCGAGCTCTCGCTGCCCGGCTACCGCCCGGTCACCAAGCCGCACGCCAAGCAGATCCGCGAGGCCGCGAAGATGCTGGTGGGCGCCAAGCGCCCGGTGCTGTACGTCGGCGGCGGCGTGATCAAGGCACAGGCCACCACCGAGCTGCGGATCCTCGCCGAACTGACCGGCGCCCCCGTGGTCACCACCCTGATGGCGCTCGGCGCCTTCCCCGACAGCCACCCGCAGCACCTGGGCATGCCCGGCATGCACGGCTCCGTCCCGGCCGTCACCGCGCTCCAGAAGGCCGACCTGCTGTTCACCCTCGGCGCCCGCTTCGACGACCGCGTCACCGGCAAACTGGACAGCTTCGCCCCGCACGCCAAGGTCGTCCACGCCGACATCGACCCGGCCGAGATCGGCAAGAACCGCCCCGCCGACGTGCCGATCGTCGGCGACGCCCGCGAGGTGCTGGCCGATCTGATCGTCGCCGTCCAGGCCGAGTTCGACGCCGGCCACAAGGGCGACTACTCGCAGTGGTGGGAGAAGCTCGACGAGTGGAAGAAGACCTACCCGCTGGGCTACGAGCCCGCCCCGGGCGGCCGCCTCTCCCCGCAGCAGGTCATCGAGCGGATCGGCCGGCTGGTCGGCCCCGAAGCGATCTACGCCGCGGGCGTCGGCCAGCACCAGATGTGGAGCTCGCAGTTCATCCGGTTCGAGAAGCCGGGCACCTGGCTCAACTCGGGCGGCGCGGGCACCATGGGCTACGCCGTCCCCGCCGCGATGGGCGCCAAGGCCGGCCGGCCGGACACCGCGGTCTGGGCCATCGACGGCGACGGCTGCTTCCAGATGACCAACCAGGAACTGGCCACCTGCGCCCTGAACGACATCCCGATCAAGGTCGCGGTCATCAACAACGGCTCGCTCGGCATGGTCCGCCAGTGGCAGACGCTGTTCTACAACCAGCGCTACTCCAACACCGTGCTGCACGCCGGCCCCGACCACGACGGCATCGCGCCGCCGGCCCAGGGCACCCGGATCCCCGACTTCGTCCTGCTGTCCGAGGCGATGGGCTGCGTCGGCCTGCGCTGCGAGCGCCCCGAGGACCTCGACGCCGTCATCCAGCAGGCCATGGAGATCAACGACCGCCCGGTCGTCATCGACTTCATCGTCCACCAGGACGCCATGGTCTGGCCGATGGTCGCGGCCGGCACCAGCAACGACGAGATCCAGTTCGCCAAGGGCGTCCGCCCCGACTTCGGCGACGACCTCGACTAACGCCCCCCTTCAACTCCAGAGCGCCTGAGGAACCCCATGTCCAAGCACACCCTCTCCGTCCTGGTCGAGAACAAGCCCGGCGTGCTCGCCCGCATCGCCGCCCTGTTCTCCCGTCGGGGCTTCAACATCGACTCCCTCGCCGTCGGCCCGACCGAGCATCCGGACGTGTCCCGGATGACCATCGTGGTCAACGTCGAGGACCTCCCGCTGGAACAGGTCACCAAGCAGCTCAACAAGCTCGTGAACGTGATAAAGATCGTCGAACTCGACCAGTCCGCTGCGATCCAGCGGGAACTGGTCCTGGTGAAGGTCCGCGCCGACAACGAGACCCGGTCGCAGATCGTCGAGATCGTCCAGCTGTTCCGTGCCAAGACGGTCGACGTGTCCCCGGACGCGGTGACCATCGAGGCCACCGGAAGCTCGGACAAGCTGGAGGCCATGCTCCGGATGCTGGAGCCTTACGGCATCAAGGAGTTGGTCCAGTCCGGCCTGGTCGCCATCGGGCGCGGCGCCCGTTCGATCACGGACCGCTCGTTGCGCGCCCTCGACCGCAGCGCCTGAGCACCCCCGAGACGCAGGCCGTCTCACACCCTGAAGCACCGCCCCACGCCCCCGCCGGTACGCCTACCGTAGAGAACGCGTACCCGGCAACCATCACGCAAGGAGATGTGCCCCCGTGGCCGAGCTGTTCTACGAAGACGACGCCGACCTGTCCATCATCCAGGGCCGCAAGGTCGCGGTCATCGGCTACGGCAGCCAGGGCCACGCCCACGCGCTGTCCCTGCGCGACTCCGGCGCCGACGTCCGGGTCGGCCTGAAGCCGGAGTCCAAGTCCCGTGCCAAGGCGGAGGAGGCCGGCCTGCGCGTCGTCACCCCGGCCGAGGCCGCGGCCGAGGCCGACGTCATCATGATCCTGGTGCCGGACCCGATCCAGGCCGACGTCTACGAGGCCGACATCGCCCCGCACCTGAAGGCCGGCGACGCCCTGTTCTTCGGCCACGGCCTGAACATCCGCTTCGGCTTCATCAAGCCCCCGGCGGACGTCGACGTCTGCATGGTCGCCCCGAAGGGCCCGGGCCACCTGGTCCGCCGCCAGTACGAGGAGGGCCGCGGCGTCCCCGCGATCGTCGCCGTCGAGCAGGACGCCTCCGGCAAGGCCTTCGACCTGGCGCTGTCCTACGCCAAGGGCCTGGGCGCCACCAAGGCCGGCGTCATCAAGACCACCTTCACCGAGGAGACCGAGACCGACCTGTTCGGTGAGCAGGCCGTCCTGTGCGGTGGCACCGCCGCCCTGGTGAAGGCCGGTTTCGAGACCCTGGTCGAGGCCGGCTACCAGCCGGAGATCGCCTACTTCGAGTGCCTGCACGAGCTGAAGCTCATCGTCGACCTGATGTACGAGGGCGGCCTGGAGAAGATGCGCTGGTCGGTCTCCGAGACCGCCGAGTGGGGCGACTACGTCACCGGCCCGCGGATCATCACCGACGCCACCAAGGCCGAGATGCGCAAGGTCCTCGCCGAGATCCAGGACGGCACCTTCGCCAACACCTGGATCGCCGAGTACAAGGCCGGTCTGCCCAAGTACAACGAGTACAAGAAGGCCGACGAGGACCACCTGCTGGAGACCACCGGCAAGAAGCTGCGCTCGCTGATGAGCTGGGTCGACGACAAGGCCTGAACCGGCCTCGGGCTCTGCCCGATTTTGTAACTTCCTTGTACAAGTAGGCTGCTCTCGTCCGGGTGATTTCGCCGGACGGGAGCAGCCTGGTACCCAGCCCGTCGATACACTCCGAGTGCGCGTCAGGCCCACAGCGTCGTGCGTCTACCTACGCGGCATGCCACCTTCCCCCCGCCGTCCACGCCACCCACGTGCCGGGGAGAACCGCAGAGTTAAGGACACACTGTCGTGAGCACTGTGACATCCAAAACCGCCGTCGTCCTGATCGCCGAAGAGCTGTCGCCCGCCACCGTCGACGCCCTCGGCCCCGACTTCGAGATCCGCCACTGCAACGGCGCCGACCGCACCGAGCTGCTCGGCGCGATCGCCGACGTCGACGCGATCCTGATCCGCTCCGCCACCAAGGTCGACGCGGAGGCGCTGGCCGTCGCCCGCAAGCTCAAGGTGGTCGCCCGGGCCGGGGTCGGCCTGGACAACGTGGACGTCGCCGCCGCCACCAAGGCCGGCGTGATGGTCGTGAACGCGCCGACCTCCAACATCGTCACCGCCGCCGAACTCGCCTGCGGCCTGCTGATCTCCGTCGCCCGCAACATCGCGCCGGCCAACGCCGCGCTCAAGCAGGGCGAGTGGAAGCGCAACAAGTACACCGGCGTCGAGCTGAGCGAGAAGACCCTCGGCGTCGTCGGCCTCGGCCGGATCGGCGTCCTGGTCGCCCAGCGGATGTCCGCGTTCGGCATGAAGATCGTCGCGTACGACCCCTACATCCAGGCCGCCCGCGCCGCCCAGATGGGCGTCAAGCTGGTCACCCTGGAGGAGCTGCTGGAGGTCTCGGACTTCATCACCGTCCACCTCCCCAAGACCCCCGAGACCATCGGCCTGATCGGCGACGAGGCGCTGCACAAGGTCAAGCCGACCGTGCGCATCGTCAACGCCGCCCGCGGCGGCATCGTGGACGAGGAGGCGCTCGCCAACGCCCTGCGCGACGGCCGGGTGGCCGGCGCCGGCCTGGACGTGTACACCAAGGAGCCGTGCACCGACTCCCCGCTGTTCGGCTTCGACAACGTGGTCGCCACCCCGCACCTGGGCGCCTCCACCGACGAGGCGCAGGAGAAGGCCGGCATCGCCGTCGCCAAGTCGGTGCGCCTGGCGCTGGCCGGCGAGCTGGTGCCGGACGCCGTCAACGTCCAGGGCGGCGTGATCGCCGAGGACGTGCGCCCGGGCCTGCCGCTGGCCGAGAAGCTCGGCCGGATCTTCACCGCGCTGGCCGGCGAGGTCGCCGTCCGGCTCGACGTCGAGGTCCGCGGCGAGATCACCCAGCACGACGTGAAGGTGCTCGAACTGTCCGCGCTGAAGGGCGTGTTCGAGGACGTGGTGGCGGAGACGGTGTCCTACGTCAACGCCCCGCTGTTCGCCCAGGAGCGCGGCGTCGAGGTCCGCCTGACCACCTCCAGCGAGAGCGCCGAGCACCGCAACGTGATCACCGTCCGCGGCACGCTCGCGAACGGCGAGGAGATCGCCATCTCCGGCACCCTGGCCGGCCCGAAGCAGACCCAGAAGATCGTCGGCGTGGACGCCTTCGACGTGGACGTCGCGCTCACCGACCACATGGCCTTCTTCAAGTACGAGGACCGCCCCGGCGTGGTCGGCGTGCTCGGCCGCCACCTCGGCGACGCCGGCATCAACATCGCCGGCATGCAGGTCGCCCGCGACGGCGGCGGCGCGCTCGCTTCCATCACCGTGGACAGCCAGATCCCGCAGGACGTGCTGTCGGCGATCGCCGCCGAGATCGGCGCCCGCTTCGCCCGCTCGGTCGACCTGGGCGCCTGAGCCCGACGCCCCCCGGGGGGGCGGGCGCGGGGGCGCGCGCGGCGGCGCGGAGGGCGGGGCGGGCGCGGGGGGCGCGCGCGGGTTGGGG
>NZ_JBHWIR010000049.1:0-46037 GCF_042731835.1 Kitasatospora sp. NPDC059817
CTTGGGGTCTGGGGGGCTCGTTTTTGTTTATACCCCACCGCTTGGGGTGTGTCTGAGTTCTTTAGACGTCGTCGCCGACGGCGCGGGCCCCTCCCCCCGCGACCTGGTACGCGGAGACGCGGCGCTCGAAGAAGTTGGTCAGCTCCTGGACGTTCTGGAGCTCCATGAAGCCGAACGGGTTGGTGGACCCGTAGCGGATCGGCAGGCCCAGGCGGGCGAGGCGCTGGTCGGCCACAGCCTCCAGGTACTGGCGCATGGAGTCGGTGTTCATGCCGGCGAGGCCGTCGCCGCACAGGTCCTGGGCGAACTGGAGCTCGGCCTCGACGGCCTCTTCCAGCATCTCCGTGACCTGCTTGGCCATCTCGTCGTCGAAGAGGTCGGGCTCCTCCTCGCGGACCGTGTCGACGACCGACATCGCGAAGTCCATGTGCATGGACTCGTCGCGGAACACCCAGTTGGTGCCGGTGGCCAGGCCGTGCAGCAGGCCGCGCGAGCGGAACCAGTACACGTACGCGAACGCGCCGTAGAAGAACAGGCCCTCGACGCACGCCGCGAAGCAGATCAGGTTCAGGAGGAACGCGCGGCGGTCCTCCTTGGTCTGCAGCGAGTCGAGGTGGTCGACGGCGTTCATGTACTTGAAGCAGAACTGCGCCTTCTGGCGGATGGAGGGGATGTTCTCCACCGCGGCGAAGGCCGCGTTGCGGTCCTCGGGGTCGGGCAGGTAGGTGTCGAGCAGCGTCAGGTAGAACTGGACGTGCACGGCCTCCTCGAACAGCTGGCGCGACAGGTACAGCCGCGCCTCCGGGGAGTTGATGTGCTTGTAGAGGCTCAGCACCACGTTGTTGGAGACGATCGAGTCCCCGGTGGCGAAGAAGGCGACCAGGCGGCCGATGAGGTGGCGCTCGCCCTCGCTGAGCTTGGCCAGGTCGGCGACGTCGGAGTGCAGGTCCACCTCCTCGACGGTCCAGGTGTTCTTGATCGCGTCCCGGTACCGGTCGTAGAACGACGGGTAGCGCATCGGGCGCAGGGTCAGCTCGAAGCCGGGGTCGAGCAGCATCTTCTCGCGGTCGGGGGTGCTCACTGGCAGGCCTCGCAGGACTCGGGGTTCTCCAGGGAGCAGGCCAGCGCGGCCTCCTCCTCCGGGGTGAGGGTCGGGGTGTTCACCGGCACGGGCGCGGACGCGGACGCGGGCGCGGCGGCGCGGGCGGCACCGGAGGCGGCCTGGGCGATCCGGGTCGCCGGGCGCGAGCGCAGGTAGTAGGTGGTCTTGAGACCGACCTTCCACGCGTAGGCGTACATCGAGCTGAGCTTGCCGATGGTCGGCGCCGCCATGAACAGGTTCAGCGACTGGCTCTGGTCGAGGTACGGCATGCGGGCCGCGGCCAGGTCGATCAGCGCGCGCTGGGGCAGCTCCCAGGCGGTGCGGTAGAGCGAGCGGACCTCGGCGGGCAGCCAGCCCAGCTCCTGGACGGAGCCGTTGGCCTCGCGCAGGGCGTCGCGGGTCTGCTGGTCCCAGACGCCGAGCTCCTTGAGCTCGCGCACCAGGTACGGGTTGACCTGGAGGAACTCGCCGGACAGCGTCTCGCGCTTGAACAGGTTGGAGACCTGCGGCTCGATGCACTCGTAGACGCCGGCGATGGACGCGATGGTCGCGGTCGGCGCGATGGCCAGCAGCAGCGAGTTGCGCAGGCCGGTCTCGGCGATGCGGGCGCGCAGTGCGGTCCAGCGGTCGGCCCACTGCGGGGCGGCCGTCGGGAAGTGGTCGATGTGCAGTTCGCCGCGGGCGGCGCGGGTCTCGCCGTAGGCCTCGTGGCGGCCCAGCTGCTCGGCCAGGTCGGCGGAGCGCTCGTACGCGGTGAGCATGATGCGCTCGGCGATGAGGGTGGACAGCCGCGCGGCCTCGGCGGAGTCGAAGTCGATCCGCAGCTTGAAGAAGACGTCCTGGAGGCCCATCACGCCGAGGCCGACCGGGCGCCAGCGGGAGTTGGAGGTGCCGGCCTCGGTGGTCGGGTAGAAGTTGATGTCCACCACGCGGTCGAGGAACGTCACGGCGGTGCGGACGGTGGCGTCGAGGCGCTCCCAGTCCATGGCGCCGAGCAGGTCGTCGACGGAGGCCCCGGGGGCGACGTGGGCGCCGAGGTTGACCGAGCCGAGGTTGCAGACGGCGGTCTCGGAGTCGTCCGTGACCTCCAGGATCTCGGTGCACAGGTTCGAGGAGTGCACCGTGCGGCCGGGCAGCGCGGTCTGGTTGGCGGCGCGGTTGGAGGCGTCCTTGAAGGTCATCCAGCCGTTGCCGGTCTGCGCCAGGGTGCGCATCATCCGGGCGTACAGGGTCTGCGCGGGGATGGTGCGCACGGCCTTGCCGGCCAGCTCGGCCTTGCGGTAGGCCTCGTCGAAGTCGGAGCCCCACAGGTCGACGAGCTCGGGCACGTCGGCGGGGGAGAACAACGACCAGTCCTCGTTGGCGTTGACCCGGCGCATGAACTCGTCCGGGATCCAGTGCGCCAGGTTGAGGTTGTGGGTGCGCCGCGCCTCCTCGCCGGTGTTGTCGCGGAGCTCCAGGAACTCCTCGATGTCGGCGTGCCAGGTCTCCAGGTAGACGCAGGCCGCGCCCTTGCGGCGGCCGCCCTGGTTGACGGCGGCGACCGAGGAGTCGAGGGTGCGCAGGAACGGGACGATGCCGTTGGACTTGCCGTTGGTGCCGCGGATCAGGCTGCCGCGCGAGCGGATGCGCGAGTAGGACAGGCCGATGCCGCCGGCGTGCTTGGACAGCCGGGCGATCTGCGCGTAGCGGTTGTAGATCGAGTCCAGGTTGTCCAGCGGGGAGTCGAGCAGGTAGCAGCTCGACATCTGCGGGTGCCGGGTGCCGGAGTTGAACAGGGTCGGCGAGGAGGTCAGGTACTCCAGCCGGCTCATCAGGCCGTACAGCTCGGCGACCTCGCGCACGGACTGCTCGCTGTCGCCGACCGCCAGGCCGCAGGCGACGCGGAGCAGGAAGTGCTGCGGGGTCTCGATGACCTTGCGGGTGATCGGGTGGCGCAGCAGGTAGCGGGACTGCACGGTGCGCAGGCCGAAGTACTCGAAGCGGTCGTCGCCGTGCGCGTCGATCAAGGCGTCCAGGGCGGCGGCGTGCTTGGCGACGAAGGCGGCGGTGGTGTCACCGATCAGGCCCTCGTCGTGGCCGACGGCGATCGAGGCGGCGAAGGAGCGCGAGCCCTGGCTGTTCGCCTCGTCGACGATCTCCAGGGCGAGCAGCCGGGCGGCCAGCTTCGAGTACTGGGGGTCCTCGGCGATCATCGACGCGGCGGCGTCCACGGCCAGCCCGCGCAGCTCGGCGAAGTCCGAGCCGGCGTGGCGGCCGCGCAGCGCGGCGGCGGCGACATGGCCGGGGTCCACCTGGGGGAGATCGACGCTGCGGTCGGTGAGCAGCCGAAGGAGCGCGCCGCCGGGGTCGGAGACCGTCGGGTCGGTGGGGGCGGGGCCGGTGCCCGGGGCGGGCAGGGTGGCTGAGGCAGCGGTGGTCAAGGCGCTCTCTCCTGGCGGCGATCGGCGGCGGTGATCGGGGGGTACCGGGCCGTTCGGGGCAGGGGAGCACGGCACGTACGCAGAAAGCGTCGCGCGACAGTGGCGTCCCCGGCCCGCCCGCGAGGCCCGGAAGGTAGTTCTCGTGCTGGCGCGGCCTCTGCGGGAGGGCCCGTGCGCACACCGTCGGCAGGTACTCGGACTCGCGGTGCGGCTGCTGGAGCCGCCCGCTCACCGCTGCGGGGCAGTCCCGGATTCGCACCGGGTTCCCCTGCATCGACAGCAGGATTGAGCATACATCTTGTGGTGTCTCTCTGATGCGACCCCACATGTAGTATGGCGCGGTGTGTCGGCGCGATAACCGGGGGTGCTGGGAGGGGGCGGGTCGTGGCCTTGGGGCGCCTCGGATCCGGGCTCCCGGGGCCCTGGTTCCGGGCTCCGGCGTCCTGGTTTCGATACGGAACGGTCACCGGGCGGACCGGCTGGCGGGGGCATGCCCTACGATCTGGGCGCATGAGCGAGCGAAGCGCCGAGGGGCGCGTTTCGCGAAGCGATCATCGAGCGAAGCGAGGGGGCGCGTGAGCGACGGAACTGGCGCACCCGGGCAGGGTCAGCAGGGAACGCCTCCCACCGGGCCGGGGGACGCGCACGGTCAGCAGCCGCCGGTGGTGCCCGGTCCGGTGTTGCCGCCGAGCGGGGGCTTCGGGCCGCCGCCGGCCTCGTACGGACCTCCGGTGCCGCCCGCGCAGCCGGTGGCGCAGCCCGGTCCGCCGGGGCAGCCTCCGCTGCCGCAGCCGGGCCAACCGGGGCAGCAGCTGCCGCCGCAGTGGCAGCCGAACCCCCAGCCGAACCCCCAGCCGAACCCCCAGCCGCATCCCCAAGCGCACCCGCAGGCGCACCCGCAGGCGCACCCGCAGCCGTACCCGCAGCCCCAGGCGCCGCAGCGCGCCGAGCCGAACTGGCAGGCGCTGGCGGACCGCAACGCGGCGGACGACAAGCGCCGCCGCCGGTTGCGGGCCCTCGGCGTGGCGGTCGCGGTCGTCCTGGTCGGCGGCCTGGTCGCGGGCGGGACGGTGCTGCTGACGAAGGGCGACGGCGACAAGCCGACCGCCGGGCCGACCGCCTCGGCCTCCAACCGGCCGTCCTCCGCCGCGCCGAGTGCCGCACCGAGTGCCGCCCAGAGTGCCGCGCCAAGTGCCGCCGGCACCCCGGGCGGCGCGCCGGACGACCCGTCGAAGCCGATCTGGGAG
The DNA here is from genome assembly GCF_042731835.1 of Kitasatospora sp. NPDC059817. Classification (NCBI taxonomy): domain Bacteria; kingdom Bacillati; phylum Actinomycetota; class Actinomycetes; order Kitasatosporales; family Streptomycetaceae; genus Kitasatospora; species Kitasatospora sp. NPDC059817. The sequence continues at coordinate 4,773 of NZ_JBHWIR010000049.1, forward strand.
GCCGCCACCGACCCGGCACCACAGGACGCGGGGGCGCTGTTCTCCGCACTCCAGGTGACGGTCAACGGCGCCACCTGGAACCGGACCTTCGTCTCGCTGGACTCGCCCTGCTGGGACGGGAACTCGACGACCGGCGGGCTCGGCAAGGTCCTCGGTGACCAGGGCTGCCAGAAGGTGCTCCGGGCGACCTACGTCTCCGGCGACAGCGCGGTGACCGTCGGCGTCGCGGTCTTCGACCACAAGATCCAGGCCGAGACCTCGATGAAGAGTTACACCGGCCACCTCAAGGGCGCCGTCGCGCCGGGCGCGCCGCCCTTCTGCGCCACGCCGGGCTGCACCAACACGCACAACACCCTGGGCCGGTACGCCTACTTCACGGTCGAGGGCTCGGCGAAGGGCGGCGACACCGCTGACGCCGCCGCCACCGCGGCGGCCGCCGGCTTCGGCGAGCACGTGAAGGGCCAGCTGCTCCAGCGCGCCAAGGCCGCGTCCGCGGCCGCGCCGGGTGCGCCGGGAGCCGCCGCGGCCGGCTGATCCGCCGTGACACCCCGGCCCCGGCGGGTTCGCTCGCCGGGGCCGGGGGAGTGTGGCAGGCTCTCGGGGCAGTCATTCGCACGAGTGTTCCGGTTGTGTCCGCCTGGGCCGGTGCCGGCGAGCAACCGGAGGAGCGGTCCGTGGCCCTGCCCAGAGCCCTGCGCGGCAAGCCCGCCGTCCTGGCCGCGGCCGGGGTCGTGGTGGCCGCGGGCGCCGTGGCGCTGTTGCAGCGCGACGGCCGGGCCGACGGCGAACAGCCCGCCCGCGTCCCGGTGGCGGTCGGTTTCTCCGGCCGTACCCTGCCGCCGGAGGTCGGCCGGGACCTGCTCGCCCGGGACCCGCAGGCCTCGCCGAACGCCCGGGCCGTCCAGCAGCTGCTCGCCGACCTGGAGGGGCAGGCCCGCACCGGGCAGAGCGGCGGGACGGTGATCGGCCAGCACGTCGAGGCGCACAACGAGCGCAACAACCCCGAGTACGGCGACTACCGCGGCACCAAGCAGGTCGGCTACTACTACAAGAAGGCCGCCGACCTCACCGGCAAGCTGCCCGGCTTCGTCGAGACCGACCTCGGCCCCGGCTACGGCCAGACCGGTTGGGGTGTCGGCGACCCGCGCTCCTACTCGGCCGGCCGGTGGCCCACCTGCCGGGCCGGCTGGCAGTACACCGACGACGCCGTCGACCTGCTCTCCGCCGTCTGGTCCGGCCACCCGCGCGCCGACGACGGCAGCTACGGCACGGCCGGTGTCCAGCACAACTGCGACGGCACCACCACCGAACTGCCCGACAACGGCGGGGGGCCGGCCGGGATCGTCGGCATGTCCTTCCACCAGCCCTACCCCGGTTCGGACGTCAAGTCCTTCGAGCAGGTGCTCTGTTCGAACTCCCCGGCCGCGAAGGACAAGGGCTGGTTCGGCCGCGTCGTCGACAGCGCGCACGACACCCCCGAGTACCGCGCGCTGATGACCGACCTGTCCTACCTGGCCGACCACCTGGAGTACCTGGCCGCCCACGACGTGCCGGTGCTGCTGCGCCCGTACCACGAGATGAACGTGCAGGACTGCGCCCGCAGGTTCTGGTGGTCGGGCCAGAAGCCGGCCGACTACCAGGCGCTGTGGCGGATCACCTACCGCTACCTGGTGGAGACCAGGGGCCTGCACAACCTGCTGTTCGTCTGGACGCCGGTGTCCTGGGACGGAGCCCCCGGCGCGGACCCGTGGGACTACTACCCGGGCTCCCAGTACGTCGACGTGGTCGGGGTGGACGACTACAGCGGCAGCCCCGCGCACCCGATCGGCACCGGCGAGGTGTGGACCAAGCGGTACTACGACGGGCTCGCGGCCTACGGCAAGCCGCGGATCCTGGCCGAGTCCTTCGCCGTCCCGGTCAACTCCCGCCAGCCGGACACGCTGCGGCGCACGCCCTGGACGATCTGGACGGTCTGGGGGCAGTCGCTCACCTCGGACAACCTGACGCCGGACCAGCCGCGCAACTCCGGCGCGGACGTCAACGCCACCTACCACAGCCCGCTGGCGCTCACCGGCGGCGCCGGCCCGTTCGGCGCGAACGTCGACTGGGGCGGCCTGCACGTCCGTTGAGCCGCCCCGCGCGTTCGTCGAGCCGCCCCGTGCGTCCGCCGAGCCGGTCGCCGCGAGGTGTGCTACACCACTGAATTCCGTTGAACGGCCGGAATACCGTGTCCGTTGTGCCGTGTGGCATCCTGTGGCGGCGAAGCCGAGGGGCTGACGCCGGGACGGGCCCGGCGGGGCGGGGGTGCGGGATGGGACAGGCGCGTGCGATGCGCGCGGCCGGCGGCATCGCCGTCGGCTGGGGCGTGGTGCTGCTCGGCTGGGCGGCGTACAACTGCTTCGGCCAGGTCGGGTTCGCGACCTACGTCAAAGGCATCTTCTACTACGGCGGCACCTCGGTGGACGCCGAGACCGGCAGCCTCAACTACGGCCTGATCTACCTGGTTTCGGGAATCCTGCTGCTCCGCGGGCGCACCTGGGCGCTCGGGGTGGCGGCCGGCGTCGCACTGGTCGAGGGGTACAACCGGGTGCGCAGCCTGACCGGCGCACTCCTGGACAAGCCGCAGCGGGAGTGGTTCACCAGCACCACCGAGGGCGGCCTCAAGCTCGCGACCTTCGCGCTCGGCGTGGTCGTCACCGCGGCGCTGATCCTGCTGCTGGCCCGGCTGAAGTGGCGGGAGCGGGGGGCGCCGGAAGCCGCCGCGGCGTCAGGCGGACAGCTGCACTGGTCGCTGCTGCAGACGATCCCGGCCGAGCCGGCCCCGGGCCCGCAGCCGTTCCAGCAGCAGCCGTTCCAGCACCAGCCCGCCTGGCCGCAGCAACAGCCGCCGCAGCCGCAGCCGCAGCCGCAGGCCGCCTGGCCACCGCAGCCGCCGTTCCAGCAGCAGCCGCAGCCCGCGTGGCCGCAGCAGCCCCCGGCGCCGCAGTCGCAGCCCGCCGCCTGGCCGCAGCCGGCGCCGGCCCAGCCGTCGCAGCCGGTGCCGTACGCGCAGCAGCCCACCCAGCCGGCCCCGCACCCGTCGACGCTCGCCCAGCAGCCGTGGCCCGCCGCGCCGCCGGTGACGCCCGGTCCGGTCGCCCCCGGCCCGGTCGCGCCCCCCGCCGACCGCCCGCCGACGGACCGCCCGCCGACGGACCGCCCGCCGCAGGCCTGAACCTCCGCCGCAGCCCCGAACCTCCGCAGCCCCGAACCTCCGCGGGACTGGACCGCCGCAACCCCGGACCGCCCACGAACGACCCGGCTCCCGCAGGGGATCGGCCCGACAGCAGACGAGGAGCGACTTTCGCCATGCCATCGACAGCCCCCGCACGGACGGTGCTCACCACGTCCCGCGAGGCCGCCCGGCTCGCCGAGCGACAGATGTCGTGGAAGCCCCGGGTCCTCCCGTTCTACTTCTCCTTCACGGTCATCTTCGCCTTCTCGGTCTGGGCCTACGTGCCCAACCCCACCCCGCTCGGCTGGACGATCACCATCCTGTGGGGGATGCCGGTGTTCGGCGTCCTGATCGGCTTCCAGGGTGTGCTGATGGTTCGCCGCCGGTTGCGCCAGGTGAGCCGGATGACGCCGGCCGTGCCGGTCGAGGACGACTTCCTGATCGTGCTGGTGCCGACCATCGGCCGCCACGACACCTATCCGGCGCTGGAGCGCTCGGTGCTCTCGTACGTCGAGCACCTGCCGGCCTACTTCCCGTGGATGCGGGTGGACGTCCTCACCGAGGAGGGCTGCGCGGCCGCCGAGAAGATCGACGGGCTGGCCGCCCGCAATCCGCTGATCCGGGTGGTGACCGTGCCGAAGGCCTACGAGACGGCCAACGGCACCAAGTTCAAGGCCCGTGCCAACCACTACTCGCACGAGCTGCGGATCGAGGAGGGCGAGGCCGAGGACGACGTCTGGGTGCTGCACATGGACGACGACACCGGCGTCGGCCCGGACACCGCCGCCGCCGTCGCGCAGTTCGTCAACCGGCAGCGCCGGGCCGGGGACGACGCCAAGCACATGGCGCAGGGCATCCTGACGTACCCGCGGGAGAACGCCGTCTCCACCTTCACCTGGCTCGCCGACGCGATCCGCCCGGCCGACGACATCGCCCGCTTCCGCGCGATGACCGGCACCGGCACCCCGATCGCCGGCGTGCACGGCGAACTGCTCCTGATGCGCTCCTCGGTGGAGGCCACCATCGGCTGGGACTTCGGCCCGAAGACCATCGTCGAGGACGCCCAGATGGCGCTGAACTTCTGCCAGCGCTACCCGGGCCGCAGCGACTGGTTCAACGGGCGCTGCTACGGCGCCTCGCCGGCCGGGGTCAAGGACTTCCTCAAGCAGCGCGAGCGCTGGGCTTGGGGCCTGGTCGCGCTCTGCTTCAACAGGACGATCCCGTTGCGGTACCGGCTGTTCATCGGGATGGGCATGGTCAGCTGGGTGCTCGGCCCGCTCCAGCACGTCGGCCTGGTGCTGCTGGTCGCCTGGTTCACCGGCACCTGGAACACCTCCCCGGTCACCCAGTCCGTGGTGCTGGTCTGGTCGATCAACTTCGCTTACGTCATCTGGACGTACTGGGAGGGCCTGCGCCTGAACGTCGTCGCCTCGGCGAACCACCGGCGCAAGTGGTGGGAGCCGATCGTCGTGGTGGCGGCCATCCCGCTGTTCTCGTTCCTGGAGGGCTGGGGCGGCCTGCGCGGGCTGATCAAGTTCCTCAAGGGCGAGGAGAACAAGTTCGTCGTCATCGCCAAGCCGGCCTGATCGGAGGTCACCGCTGTGAAGCGCCCCGTCATCTTCATCCTGCCGACCGTGGTGGTCGCCATCACCGTCGGCGTCCCGGTGGTCTGGGGGGACCACCCGCTCAAGTTCGTCCAGCAGCGCCCGACCGCCGTGCACTGGGCCGGCTCCGCGACCGAGCAGGGCCGGGTCTGGGGCTTCGGCAAGGACGCGCCGCCGGCCGAGGACACCGGCCCCAAGGTGGCCCGCCCGTGGGCCGAGGGCAGCCCCGAGTGGGGCGTGCAGGTGTACTGGCTGGACGATCCGGCGGACCCGGACAACTTCGTCCAGGGCAAGGCCGACCGCATCGTCAAGTACGTGGTCGGGCTGAACGCCAACTCCCTGTCGGTGACCTTCCCGTACTACACGACGGGCACCAGGTCGAACGCCGTCGCCGCCCGGCCGACCACCCCCACCCCGGAGCGGCTGGCCCTGCTGCTGGACGCCGCCCACCGGGCGGGCCTGCGCACCACCATCCGTCCGATCATGGACGAGGACGTCTTCGACTACCTCAACACCCTCAAGTGGCGCGGCAACATCGCGCCGACCGACCGGGACGCCTGGTTCGCCAGCTACGCCGCCTTCCTGACGCCCTACCTGAAGACCGCCCAGGAGCACTCCGCGGCCGAGGTCACCATCGGCACCGAGTTCAACTCGCTGGAGGGCGACCCGCGGTGGCCCGGTCTCATCGACCAGGCGCGGAAGACCTTCCACGGCGAGCTGGTGTACGACGCGAACTTCGACAACTGGTCCAAGGGCCCGATAGCGGTCCCGGCGGACGGCACGGGCGTGGACGCCTACCCGCCGGCCAAGTCGTCCGGTGACGACGCCCCGGTCGCCGACCTGAAGGCCAGCTGGAACGCCTGGCTCGACAAGCGCGGCAGCGGGCCGCAGCCGACCACCAAGCTCACCGAGGTGGGTATCCCGGCGCAGAAGGGTGCCTACAAGACGCCCGGCGAGTACTACAAGAAGACCGAGCTGAACGAGGCCGTCCAGGCGACCTGGTTCACCGCGGTCTGCCAGGTGGCGCAGGAGCGCAAGCTGCGCGGGCTGTACTTCTGGTCGCTGTACTTCGGCATCGACCCCAACCTGCCGACCAACAAGGACACCCCGCGGATGGACTACGCCGGGCGCCCGGCCTCCGAGCAGGCGATCCGCGACTGCTTCGCGCAGACCTACGAACTGCCGCCGTCCTAGGCTCCGGCTAGGGCGTGGCCCGGCCGGGCTGGGGCGAACTCGGCCGGCCCGTGGGCTTGGTGGTCGTCGGCGCAGGGGTCGGCGCGGCCGTCGGGGTCGGGGTCGAGGTCGGCGTCGGGGCGGCCGGGGGCGGCCCCGACGGCGGTCCGGTCAGTCCGTCCGCGATCTGCTGCTCCAGCCACGGCGTCACGAACCGCATGCCGGCCGGAGTGAGGTGCACCCCGTCGTTGGCGGGGGTGACCCAGTGGCCGTCGCGGTCCTTCCACGCGCAGGTCTCGTACGGGCAGAAGAAGGTGTTGAGGTCGACCAGCCGGACGGCGCCGGCGGTGGCCTTCACGTAGGCGGCGACCTGCTGGTCGTAGCAGGTGCCCCAGCCCTTGTTGATGGCGCCGTTCTCGACCCGTTCGTTCATCAGCAGCACCCGGGCGCCGGGCGCGCGGCGACGGACCTGGTCCACGGCCTGGGTGAGCTGGGCGGTGTAGCGGCTCCTGTAGTCCTCCTCGCAGGGGCTGAGCCAGCTGCCGTCGAGGTACTGCTCGGCGGCGTCCCAGCCGAGGTGGATCACGACGGCCTGCGGGGCGGCGCCGGCGAGCTGCCGGTCCCACGCGGCGGCCCGGTCGCGGCACTCCCGGCTGGTGTCGAACTCCTCGCCGGAGGTGGTGCGGACCTTGTCCGGGTCGAACACGCCGCAGCCGCTGATCCCGCCGTCGACCACCCGGTAGCGGTCGCCGTGCCGGTAGAGGCCGGTGGCGAGGTCCTGGGCGAAGGAGTCGCCGAGGACGAGGACCGCGGGCTTGCCGCTCGGCCCGGACCGCATGTCGTACTGGACCCAGGCGGGCAGGTACCAGGCGCCGGTGGTGGCCACCGCCGTGGCGACGGCCAGCAGCGGGACGGCCGGGAAGGCCCGCCAACGCAGCACCCGCAGCTTCTCGGTGCCGGTGTGCATCAGCCAGGCCAGCACCCAGGAGAGCGGTGCGCCGATGGCGAGCAGCAGTTGCGGCGAGATGTCGTCGACGTAGTGCTGGAGCAGCCAGTACACCGGCAGGTGGAGCAGGTAGAGGCTGTAGGAGATGGTGCCGGTGAGCCGCAGCGGGGGCAGCGACAGCAGCCGGACCAGCGCGCCCCGGTCGTGGCAGAGCGAGGCGGCCAGGACGGCGGCCAGCGCCGCGACCACGGCCAGCCCGCCCTGGTAGAGCAATGGTTCGTGGTAGCCGCTGACGGACAGGCTGGCCCAGACCAGGCCGCCGAGGGCCGCGGTCCCGAGCAGGGCGGGCGCCAGGACAGGACCTAGGGTGTCAGCCGCCGCGGAGCGGTCGAGCAGGCGCCGCCGGGAGCGGGTGGCGCCGTCGTCGTCGGGGGCCGCCGCGCGGACCTGGTGGCGCAGCCGCAGGTAGACCGCGAAGGCGGCGGTGGCGCCGGCCGCGAAGCCGACCGCGCGGGTCTCGGTGCCGAGGTAGAGGCGGTCGCTGTTGTCGCCGTTCCACATCAGCGGGGCGACGAGCGCGGCGACGACGAACAGCCCGGCGGTGACGACGCCGGTCGCGCGCAGCGAGCGGCGGCAGAGGCCGAAGACCGCGAGCAGCAGCAGCGGCCAGAGCGCGTAGAACTGCTCGGTGATGCTGAGCGACCACATGGCCGCGAGCGGGTCGATGGAGGCGAAGTGCTGCCAGTAGGCGTCGCCGCGGGCCAGTTGGGCCCAGTTGGCGACCTGGCCGAGCGCGGCGAGCGCCTGCGGGCGGAGGTCCTTGACGTCCCGCAGCGGGCTGACCAGTGCGGACAGCGCGACGACGAGGAGGACGGTGGCGAGCAGCCCGGGCAGCAGCCGCTTGGCCCGGCGGCGGTAGAAGACGCCGAGCCGGATGCCGTCGGTGCGGTCCAGTTCGCGGATCAGCACCAGGGTCACCAGGAAGCCGGAGAGGACGAAGAAGACGTCCACGCCGAACAGGCCGTTCTGGAACCAGTTGGTGTGGTAGAGCAGGACGGAGGCGATGGCGAGGCCGCGCAGCCCGTCGACCGCCGGGAAGCGGACGGAGGGCGGCAGCGGCCCGCGCGGCCGGGGCGTCGGTGCGGGGATCGCGTAGCGGCTGGTGGCCGGGGGCTCGATGCCCCGGGACGTGCGCATGTCCTGGAGCGTGGGGCCGCTCGCGGGCGTGCCGAGGCCGGGCCCGTCGTCCATGTGGTGCGTCCCCCCGGGATCGGTCGGCTGCCGCGACGTGGCATCAGACGTGATCTGTGGTTTATATCAAAAGACGTCCGTTGATCGTCTGTCGGTCACCGGGGAGAGGTAGGGCCGACGACGTCCCGGCCTGGCTCAGAACGCCAGGCTGTAGACCATCAGGTCCATGCCCGGGTACGGGGACCAGTCGCGCTCGGGGGTGCGGCGGAAGCCGGTCCGCTCGTAGACGCGGTGGGCGGCGGTCATCTGCGGGCGGGTGGAGAACGCCATGCCGTCCAGGCCGAGTGCGCGGCTGCGGGCGATGGTGGCGCGGACCAGGGCCTCGCCGACGCCCCGGCCGCGGGCGGCCGCGGCGGTGGCGAGCATCCGGATCTCGCCCTCGCGGGGGCCGGCGATGTCGGCCCACTCGGTGCCACCGACGGCGTAGGTCACGCAGCCGAGGACCCGTCCTTCGGCCTGGTCGACCGCGACCAGGAGCTCGGCCTCCCGGGCCCGGCGGGCGGCGTCGCGCAGGAGCTCGACGTAGCTGCTCTCGGGCGAGGTGTGGCCGTCGCCGACGAAGGCCTCGACGGTGATGCGGCCGGCGTCGTCGAGGTCCTCCGGAAGGGCCTGGCGGATGAGGATGTCCATCCCGTCAGTGTGCCGGAGCCGTCCGGGGTGATGATCTCCGGGGTGGCCCGGACCGGGAGGGTGGCCGGGTCGGCGGAGGGGCGCAGCGAGGCGGCGGGCATGGTGCCGTACAGCCGGTCCAGGCGTTCCGGGCCGGCCGGGTAGCCGCCCGGGCGGTGCCAGTTGTCGCGGCCGGTGGCGGCGCCGCGGGCGACCTCCCGGCCGATCAGGGTGCCGAGCAGGCCGAAACCTCCGACGGCCCCGACCAGGGCGATTGCGCTTGCGAGAGTGCCGGTGTCCATGGCTCCACTCTGGTCGGGCGGGGCGACGGCCACGAGTGGCAGGAATGACTGATCTCATCGAAAAACTGCCACCCGGGCCTGCCCCGGCCTTCCGTCGCCGGTGCTGGCCGGGGCATCCTGGGCGGCATGCTGAAGAACGTGGTCGCGGTGGTGCTGGAGGAGATCCACCCCTTCGAGCTCGGTGTCGCCTGCGAGGTCTTCGGCCTCGACCGCACGGCCGACGGCCTGCCCGGGTACGACTTCGCGATCGCCGGCGCCCGCCCCGGACCGCACACGACGCACTCCGGGTTCGCGGTGGACGTCCCGCACGGCCCCGAGCGGCTGGCCGGGGCCGACCTGGTGGTGGTCACCGCGACGACGATCCGCCCGGAGTACCCGGAGCCGCTGCTGGCGGGGCTGCGCTCGGTGGTGGCGGACGGCGGCAGGGTGCTGTCCATCTGCAGCGGCGCCTTCGTGCTCGGCGCCGCCGGGCTGCTGGACGACCGCCGCTCCACCACCCACTGGCGGCACAGCGAGGACCTGGCCCGGCGCTTCCCGCGGACCGCCGTCGAGCCGGACGTGCTGTACGTGGACGACGACCCGGTGATCACCTCGGCCGGGACGGCTGCCGGCATCGACGCCTGCCTGCACCTGGTGCGCAAGGCGCAGGGCGCCGAGGTGGCCCGGGGGATCGCCCGCCGGATGGTGGTGGCGCCGCACCGGGAGGGCGGGCAGGCCCAGTTCGTGAGCCGCCCGCTGCCCGGCGGCGACGGCGACTCGCTGGCGCCGCTGCTCGACTGGATGCGCCACCACCTGGACCGGGACTGCACCGTCGAGCAGTTGGCCGCCAGGGTCCACATGTCCCCGCGCACCTTCGCCCGCCGCTTCCAGCAGGAGACCGGCACCACGCCGCACCGCTGGCTGACCGGGCAGCGGGTGCTGCTCGCCCAGCGGCTGCTGGAGTCCACCGCCGAACCGGTGGACGCGATCGCCGCCCGCTGCGGCTTCGGCAACGCGGCCGCGCTGCGGCACCACTTCGGGCGCCGGCTGGGGACCACGCCGCTGGCCTACCGGCGCTGCTTCGCCGGCCCGGACGACGAGGCGTGACCGGACGAGGAGGTGCGACGGCTCGTCAGTTCTCCAGGGCGAGGTGGTCGACGCTGTTCCAGCGGTCCGGGTGCAGCCGCCCGTCCTGGGCGCGCCACAGGCTGGTGGAACAGTTGCGCACGGGCGCGAGCGCGGTGAGCCGTTCCTCGGTGAGCCGCTCCAGCACGTAGCGCAGCATCAGCACCGTGCAGTCGTGCGCGACCAGCAGGACGGGCCGCCCGGCCTCCTCCTCGCAGAGGTCCCGCAGCAGGCTGCGCACCCGCAGCGCGACGTCGGCCCAGGACTCGCCGCCGGGCGGCCGGTAGTACAGCTCGCCCATCTTGCGCCGCCGGGCGGACTCCTCCGGGTGTTTGGCCTCGATCGCGGCCCGGGTCAGCATCTCCAGGACGCCCAGCTCGCGGTCGCGCAGCCGCTCGTCGTGGCGCACGGCGAGGGTGACCGGGACGGCGCCGAGCCCGGCGGCCTGGGCGAGCGCGATCCGGGCGGTCTCGGTGGTGCGCACGTACGGCGAGCACCAGACGCTGCGCGGGCGGTCGGCGCTGGGCAGGGCGGCCCACCAGCGGCCGAGCGCCTGGGCCTGCTGCTGGCCGTGCAGCGACAGCGGGATGTCGGCGTCCCGGCAGCTGATCGGGACGCTGAGCGCGCCGGCGGCCTCGGCCAGCTGGAACTCGACGTTGGCGGTGGACTCGCCGTGCCGGGTGGCGATCAGCACGGACGGCAGCCGGGTGGCCGACGCCGGGCGGTGGGTGGTGAGGTGGTGCGGGCTCTGGGTGGACTGGTGCTGGCCGTTGAGGGTGGTGCCGAGTTCTGCCATGGCCGCGTGCTCCCCGTGGGTCGATCAGTTGCCGGCCGGTCGCCGGTCCGGTCTGGTGGTGCCCTGCGAAGGCGGCTGTTCATACATATGATCGCGCCGCCTTCTCCAGTGTTCACGGAGAGGGCGGCGCGATCACAGGGCGCGTGCGGCGCGAATCAGTGCGCCGCTACGGGCTCCGGCGCGTTCTTCGGCTCCTCGTCGCCGGCCTCGGCGCTGTAGTCGGCGGGCCTGGTCTCGTCCGGGCCGTCGGGCGCCTTGACGGCGCGCAGCACCAGGGTGAGCGCCACCGCGACGATCAGGTTGAGCGCGAAGGCGGTCAGGCCGATGTAGCCGATCTCGCCGATACCGGGGATAGCGGCCGCGTTGCCGCCGAAGTGCTTGGTGGCGGGGCTCGCGATGCCGTAGGCCTTCCAGGTGCCGTAGGCCATGCCGGCCGCCCAGCCGGCGAACAGCGCCCAGTGGTGGAACCAGCGGGTGAACAGGCCGCCGACGATCGCCACGAAGGTCTGCAGGATCCACAGGCCGCCGAGCAGCTGGAGGTTGATCGCGGCCTGCTTGTCCATGCCGAGTACGAAGACCAGCGCGCCGACCTTCACCAGCAGCGAGACCAGCTTGGCGATCCGGGTCTCGTCCGCCGGGGTGGCGGCGGGCTTCAGCCACTCCTTGTAGACGTTGCGGGTGAACAGGTTGGCCGCCGCGATCGACATGATGGCGGCCGGCACCAGCGCGCCGATCCCGATCGCCGCGAAGGCCACGCCGGTGAACCAGTCCGGGAACATGTCGGCGAACAGCTGCGGCACGGACAGCTGGGCGTTGAACTTCTTGTCGCCCTTGCCGACGCCCGCCGCGATGGCCATGAAGCCGAGCAGCGCCAGCAGGCCCAGCATCAGCGAGTACGCGGGCATGATCGCCATGTTGCGGCGCACCGTGCCGCGGGACTTGGAGGCCAGCACGCCGGTCACCGAGTGCGGGTACATGAACAGCGCCATCGCCGAGCCCAGCGCCAGCGTCGCGTACGTCCACTGCTTGTCGCCCGGGAGGGTCAGCGAGCCGGGGGACTTGGGGGCGCTGAACTTGTGCGCGGCCGCGTCGAAGATGTGCCCGTAGCCGCCGAGCCGGATCGGGATGTAGATCACCGCGACGATGATCACGATGTAGATCAGGGCGTCCTTGACGAAGGCGATCAGCGCCGGGGCGCGCAGCCCGGAGGAGTAGGTGTACGCGGCCAGCACGCCGAAGGCGAGGAACAGCGGCAGGTCCTTGACGAACCAGTTGGCGTTCTCGCCGCCGCCGACGCCCAGCACGTCCAGCACCGCCTGGATGCCGACGAGTTGGAGCGCGATGTACGGCATGGTGGCCAGGATCCCGGTCAGCGCGACGACCAGGGAGAGCGGCCGCGAGCCGTACCGGCCGCGGACGAAGTCGGCCGGGGTGACGTACCCGTGCACCCGGGAGACCGACCAGAGCCGGGGCAGGAAGAGGAAGACCAGCGGGTAGGCGACGATCGTGTACGGCACCGCGAAGAAGCCCGCCGCACCGGTCGCGTAGACCGCCGCCGGGACGGCGACGAAGGTGTACGCGGTGTAGAGGTCGCCGCCGAGCAGGAACCAGGTGACCCAGGTCCCGAAGCTGCGGCCGCCCAGGCCCCACTCGTCCAGGTGCGCCGCGTCGTCCGCGCGGCGCCAGCGGGAGGCGAGGAATCCCATCACGGTGACCAGGGCGAAGAACAGCACGAAGACGGTGAGGGCCGTGACGTTGACGTGGCTCATCGCGCGCCACCGGCCTTCCGCGCCGCCTTGCGGGCCTTCTCGTCCCGGTTGATCAGCAGGTACGCGGCCACGGTGAACACCGCGGACACCGGCACCCAGAGCAGCTGGTACCAGTAGAAGAACGGCACCCCGCCGACGCCCGGGTCGGTCTTGTCGTACGAGGACACCCACAGCATCGCGACGATCGGCACGAGCAGGGCGAGCCCGGCCAGCACCCGTTCGGGGGTCACCGCGGGCACCCGGTCCCCGGGTGGCTCGGGCATGACAGGTTCGACGGTATCGGGATCAGACGGCATCTTCGGCTCCGCTCCGGAGGGTTCTCCCCGTCGGCGCCGCAGCCCGCGGGGCACCGCACGCCCCCGCGAACCCGCCGAGCAGCACCATCGGTGATCGACAGTCAGTACGGCTGCGCAATCTAGGGCATGGAGTGATCCATGTCACCGGGGTCGGCGCAACTTCCCGGCATCCGGACGGCTACCGGTCGTATTCGACCGGTACTGCCCCTCCCGTGACGCGAACGGGGGGGGGGCGCGGGGCGCGGGCGGTGCGGTAGGTGGCTCAGGACCCGGCGCAGGCGCTGGTCACGTCGCCGGCGGCGTCGGTGATCGCCCCGATGTCGGGCATCTTGCCCTTGGAGACGTTGTCCTGGGCGCTGGAGACGGCCTTGTTCAGCTTGTCGGTGGCCTTGTCGAGCTTGTCCCCGCTGTTGTGGTCGCGGAGTTTCTTGATGTCGTCGCCGACCTTCTTCAGGGCGTCGGCGGTGTGCTTTCGGCGCTCCTGGTCGGTGAGTTGGCCGACGTTGATGGCCGATGAGGCGAGGTCCTGGATGTCGCCGGTGATGCTGACGGCCTGTTTGCCGCAGTCGAGTGCCTGGTCGACATCCTTGCATGCGCTGAGTAGTGGAGCGGTGGCGAGCAGCGCGAGTGCGGCGGCGGCCAGTCGGTACGGTTTCCTTGTCATGTCTGTATCCCTCCCGCCGGCAACAACGCCTGATCGCCCACTCGTGGTTCCGCCCGATCGGGTGAATCATGGGTGAACCTTTACTGTCGGCCAGGAACGGGAGTTGATGGAACATCAGATTCCGGGCTCGAATTCGCCGAATTCGCCGATGTCACCGACTTCACGTCAGAGGCCCTGCCTCATGACGTGAAGTCGGCTGCGGGTGCTACCGGTTGGCCGGTTCGGACAGGTCGCGCACCAGTCCGGCGAGGGTCGGGGTGTCGACCCCGTGCGCGGCGGCGGCCCGCAGGACGGCGCCGCCGATGGCGTCCAGTTCGATCGGACGGCCGGCCTCCACGTCGCGCTGCATCGAGGACTTCATCGACCCGGGCACCCGGTCGAAGGCGGTGAGCAGTGCCTGTGCGTCCGCGGGGGCGCCCGCCGCGCCGGAGACGGCCGCGATCTCGTCGAGGACGGTGAGCAGTTCGGACCGGTGCTCGGTGCGCACGACGCCGACCTCGCTGCGGTGGCGGGTGGTGAGCAGCGCGAACGGGGCGAGGAAGGAGAGCTTGCTCCAGAGCATCGCGGTCTCGTCCTCGCGCAGCGTGACATCGAGGCCGGCGCGCCGCAGCCGATCGGCCAAGTCCGCTACCGGTCCGGCCAGTTCGAGCACCGCGAAGGGGCTGGTGTGCTCGATCAGCCCGGGCGCGGTCCGAGTGGCCTCGACCCGGATCGTGCCGGCCGCGACCTGCCCGGCCGGGTAGCGCTCGCGCAGCGCCGCGACGTGGTCGATTGCGGTGAGCAGCGGTACCACGACGGCGGAGCCGAGGGCCTGCGGCGGCATCCGGTCGAGCGCGTCGGCCAGCGCCGTCGCCTTGACGGTCACGAACGCGGCGTCGACCGGCTCGCGCAGTTCGGTGGAGGCTTCGACCCGGGCGGTGAAATCGCCGAACTGCCCACTGCGGACGTGCAGTCCGTCCCGGTTGAGGACGGCGGCGGTCTCCTCGCCGGCCAGGCAGATCACCCGGTGCCCGGCGCGCGCGAGCAGGCCGCCGATCAGGCCGCCGACGCCGCCAGGTCCGAGGACGGCGATGGTCGAGGGAGTGGTCGCGGGGGTGGTGGTCATGTCGACTCCTGGTGAGGGGGTGAGGGGTGGTGGGTTTCCGAGGAACGGCCCGACGAACCGGCCCCGAGGAACCGGCCGGTGGGTGCCACGGCCCGGCGGCCCGGTCATGGCGCCGCCTCGTCCGGGGCGGCGGGGGCCGAGGAGGAGAGGGAGACGAGGCCGAAGGTGAACGGCGGTTCGTGGCGCGGCTTCCGCCCGCCGGCCGGGGTCCAGCGCACGGGGGTGTTTCGGCTGAGGCGCAGCGTGTCGTACCGGACGTTGCCGTGGACGGGGTCGGGGACGGGCAGGCCTTCGGCGCGCAGCGCCTCGACCACCTCGTGGGCCGGCCAGCCGAAGACGTCGATGCCGTGGAGGCCGACCGGGCAGGCGGCCGTACCCTCCACCGGCTCCACCGGGCAGCGCGACAGGAAGACGGCCCGGAGGTGCTCGCCCTGGCCCGAGCAGAGGGTGACGCCGACCCCGGGCAGGGTGAAGTGCAGCGCCCAGTTGGAGCCGCAGACGAAGGTGGGGTGTACACCGCCCGGGAGCGCCTCGCGGTGCGGGGCCAGCAGGCGGCGGACCGTCGCCTCGGTGAGGCCGAAGCGCAGTTCGGGCAGCGGCGCAGGCAGGCGGACGCCGTGGCCGGGCAGCAGGTCGATGGTCACCCGTTCATGATCCCTCGTCGGATGGGCGGCGCGGGGCCCGGGGCGGGTGAGGCTCGGCTCGCGGGCGTACCGCGGCGGTGGCCCGAGCCGCGTCCTGCCGTCGGGCGTCGCGGCCGGTGAGCGGCGGCACCGACTCGCCGGGCGGGAGGCCGGCGGGCCCACCGCCCACCGTTGCCGGGTCAGCGGGCCGTCAGGCCGTTCAGCGCGTCGGTGACCTGACGGGCGAGGGCGGGCGGCAGCGCGGCGTAGCCCGACTGCGTCGCGGCCGGCTGGCCGGCGGCGCTCACCGCGTGGGAGAGCAGGCCTGCCACTGCCCGGGTCGGGTGGTTGCCGAGGTTGTCCGGTGCGTCGGTGCCGCAGAACACCGCGTAGCCGACCTGGACGAGCGGGTACGCGCCGGAGCCGGGGTTCGCGTAGTCGACGTCGACTGTCAGGTCGGCGCCCGTGCCGGTGACCTTGGCGCCGACCAGGGCAGCGGTGGCGGCCTCGGTGGTGGCGGCCACCGGGCCGGAGCCGGCGGACAGTTTGGCGGTCCGCAACCCGTCGGCGTCCTTGAGCGGAAGGAAGGCGATCGTGCCGGACTTGCCGGCCACCGTCGGGTGGACGGCGCCGAGGTCGCCGACCGTCAGGCCGCCCATCGCCTGGGCGGGCCAGGAGTGGGCGACCGTCGGGTACGGCCAGGCGGCGGGCGCGGCCTTGGCGAGGTAGCGGGTGAAGCCGAGCGTGATCGGCGACACGCCCGACGGGTGGACCGCGGTGATGGCCGTGTCGGGCAGCACCCGGCCGGGGTTGAGCGTGGCGATCGCAGGGTCCCGCCAGCTGGTGATCTGGCTGTTGAAGATCCGGGCCACCGTCGGGGCGTCCAGTACCAGCGAGTCGAGCCCGGGGACGTTGTAGACGACGGCGATCGGCAGGGCGGCGAGCGGGAGTTGGGCGGGCCGGGCGGCCGTGCACCGCTTGCCGAGGTCGGCGGCCTCGTCGCCCAGGGGTGCGTCGTCGAGGGTGACGGCGTCGACCTGGCCGGCGACGAACTGCTGGCCGGCGGTGCCGCTCACGTCGGTGGCGGTCACGTTCGCGGTGGGGCACGCCTGGTGGTAGTCGGCCGTCCAACGGCTCATGACGGTCTCCAACGGGCCGTCTCCGCCCACGATAGCGCGGGCCGAGGGGCAGTCGGGCGGGCCGGACTGGCCTGAGTGGCCTGACTGGCCGGGAGTGGACGGCGCCGAGGCGGCCGGGGGCAGGGCACCGGCACCGCCGTTGTCCTTCTCCTTCTGCCGCAGCAGGACGGCCGTGCCGCCGGCCGCGGCCAACGCGACGGCGACCGCGACGACGAGCGCTGCCGTCCGGCGGCGTGGCCGGGGGACGGCGGGGCCGGTCGGTGCCGGTATGACGGGGGGCCCGGCGGGCGGGGGGAAGGCGGGCGCGAGGGGTGCCGAGCGGACGTCCGGCTCGGTCGGAACGGGCGGAACGGGCGGCACGGCGGGCCGCTCCCACACGGTCGCGGGCCGGGTGTCGGGCGCGGCCGGGGGAGGCTCCACGCCCGCGACGGACCACGTCAGCAACGTCTCCAGGGTGGGCCGTCGGGTCGGCTCCTTGGCGAGGCAGGCCGCGACCATCGGGAGCAGCTCCGCCGCCAGCCCGGCGAGGTCCGGCTCCTCGTAGACGACCCGGAAGCCCACCGCGTGCGAGGAGTCCGCGCCGAACGGACCGCGCCCGGTGCCCGCGAAGGCCAGTACCGAACCGAGCGCGAACACGTCGGTGGCCGGGCTGGTGTCGCCGTGCCGGAACTGCTCCGGCGCCATGAACGGCGGTGTGCCGACGGCGACTCCGGTGCTGGTGAGCTGGGTGCCGTCCAGGGCGCGGGCGATGCCGAAGTCGATCACGCGGGGGCCGTCCTCGGCGAGCAGGACGTTGCCGGGCTTGAGGTCCCGGTGCACCAGCCCGGCGCGATGGATGTCCCGCAGCGCCTCCGCGAGGCCCGTCGCCAGCCGCCGTACCTCCGGCGGGCTCAACGGGCCCTGCCGGGCGATCCGTTCGGCCAGCGAAGGGCCCGGGACGTACAGGGTGGCCAGCCAGGGCGACGGGGCGTCGGGGTCCGCGTCGACGACGGGCGCGGTGAACGCCCCGCTCACCCGGCGGGCGGCCTCGACCTCGTGCCGGAACCGGGCCCGGAACTCTTCGTCCCCGGCGAGCTCGGGGCGGATCACCTTGAGTGCCACCTGCCGCCCGGACAGCGACCGCGCGCGGTACACGACGCCCATGCCGCCCGCACCGATCCGGCCCTCCAGCCGGTACCCGCCGATCTCGCGCGGATCGTTCTCCAGCAAGGTCACGTGACCCCCGTCCTCAGACATCCGTCCCCCGGTCAAACGGGGGCCAGCCTAGTACCGCACCGGCGGGCGCCGTGACAGTGGCTCGGGTCGGTCGACCGCGACCTCGACCTCGATGGTACTGAGGTGGGAGGGGACCGGGACGGCCTCGACCCGACGTACGCGTCCTGGGTCCGGAGGTAGGACCACCTGCGGGGTTCGGTTTTCCGAACCCCGAATTGGGGGGCCAGCCCAATCGATTGTGCGGCCGTTCATGTCCAGGATGGAGGGCATGAACGGGATGACGACAGCCGCCGTGGCGGCGAGCGGTGAGGTGGCGGGCGCGGCCCTGACCGGGGACGGGCTGCACCGGGAGTACGGGCGGGGCGCGGCCGCCGTCCGGGCGCTGCGGGGGGTGTCCGTGGCCTTCGCGCCGGGGACGTTCACGGCGGTGATGGGGCCCTCGGGTTCCGGCAAGACGACGCTGCTGCACTGCCTCGCGGGGATGGACCGCCCCACCCGGGGCATCGTCCGCTGGGGTGGGACGGAGGTGTCCCGGCTGCCCGAGCGGCGGCTCGCGCAGCTGCGCCGCACCAGGGTGGGGTTCGTGTTCCAGGCGTTCAACCTGATGCCCGCGATGACCGTCGCGCAGAACGTCGAACTTCCCGGGCGGCTCGCGGGGGCGCGGCCGGACCGGGCGCAGGTGCGGGAGGCGCTCGCCAGGGTCGGCCTGTCCGGGCGGGAGCGGCACCGGCCCGGGCAGCTGTCCGGCGGCCAGCAGCAGCGGGTGGCGATCGCCCGGGCGCTGGTCGCGCGGCCGGCCGTGCTGTTCGCGGACGAGCCGACCGGCGCGCTCGACCGGGCGACCGGGCACGACGTCCTCGACCTGCTGCGTTCCGGTGTGGACCTGGACGGGCGGACGTGTGTGATGGTCACCCACGATCCGGTGGCCGCCGGCTACGCGGACCGGGTGCTGCTGCTGGCCGACGGGCTGCTGGTGGACGAGCTCGACCGGCCGACCGCCGCACAGGTCGGCGAGCGGCTGAGCCGGCTGGGCGGGGGAGCACGATGAGCCCCGTCCTCTCCCTGACGGTCGGCCAGATCCGGCGCCGACCGGCCTCCTTCGCCGGGCTGGCGGTGGCGCTGTTCCTGGCGGTGGCGACGGTGACGCTGTTCGGCTCGCTGGTCGCCGCCCAGGCCACGGCCCCCGTCGCGGTGGCCCTCCGGGCGGTGGCCGGGCCGGGCCTGCTGCTGATCGCGGGGGCGTTCGGTGAGATCGCCGTCCTGGTCGCGCTGTTCGTCGTGGTCAACGCGCTCGGCTTCACCCTCCGCCAGCAGCACCGCGACCTCGCCCTGCTGCGGACGGTCGCCGCGACACCCCGTCAGGTGCGTCGGCTGGTGCGGGCCCAGGTCGCGGCGACCATCCTGCTGATAGCCGTGCCCGGCGGCGCGGCGGGCACCCTCGCCGCCCGGGGCTTCCTCGCCGCGCTCCAACGGCGCGGGCTGGCCGCGCCCGGCCTGCGGATCCCCGGAACGCCGGTGCCGATGCTGGTCGCACTGGCGGTGGCGCTGCTGGTCGGCCTGGCCGCCACCGCCCTCGCCGCCCGACGGATCACCCGGCTCACCCCGGCCGCCGCGCTGACCGCCGACACCTCGGGCCAGCGGCGGACGGGCGTGCTGCGGGTGCTGGCCGGGCTGGCCGTCCTGGCGGGCGGGGTGCTGCTGCTGCGGCTCGCCGCCACCAGAGGGGCCGGTGAACTGGACAAGGCGGGGCAGGCGACGATGCTCGGCTCGCTGGTGCTGCTGATCGCCCTCGCGCTGCTCGGGCCACTCGCCGCACGGGCCGTGGCCGCCGTGCTCGGCGCGCCGGTACGGGTGCTGGCCCCCGGGGCGGGCTGGCTCGCCGACGCCAACCTGCGCGGCTACGCGGCCCGGCTCTCCTCGGCCGTGGTGCCGGTCGCGCTTCTGGTCGGGCTGTCGGGCACCATGTTGATCATGACGAGCACCGCCGAGCACGTGGTCCGGACGACCGGCGCCACGACCAGCGTCACCAAGGCGACGGACGTCTGGCTGCGCGAGGCGGAACTGGGGATGCTGGTCTGCTTCGCAGCCGTCTCCACCGTCAACACGCTGGTCGCCCTGACGGCCGACCGGTGGCGCGAGTTCGCGCTACTGCGCCTGGTCGGCGCGACGAGGCGGCAACTGCTGCGGATGCTGTCCGTCGAGGCGGCCCTCACCACGGCGGTCGGCGTGCTGCTGGGTGCGGCGGTGGCGGCCGTCGCCACGGGGGCGTTCGCCCGGGCGGTGACGGGGTCGGTGCTGCCGGTGGTACCCGGCGCTGCGTGCGGCTGGGTGGTGGCGGGCGCGGCGGCGCTGACGGTACCGGGGATCCTGGGCACCGGCCTGCGGGCGATCCGGGGGCGCGCGGTCGAGGCGGTCGGGGGTGAGCGGGGGTGAGCGGGCCCTTCGCCAGGTGCGGCGGGGTCGGGTCGAAGCCGCCTGGGTGTGTTGTCGAGGCGGTGAGTGCGGTGAGTGGGAGTGGTGAGGTGGACGGTGGCTGAGCGTCGGCGGTATCTGTCGGTGTGCGGTGGCGAATTGGCCTTCGCGCTGCTCGGGCTGCCCATCGGCGTGCTCGGCGGGGTCTACGCCGTGGCCGTGCTCTATGCCGGGGCGTTGCTCTCGCTCACCGTGCTCGGGCTGCCGTTCGTGGTAGCCGCCCTGGCCGGGGCGCGCGGGCTGGGCGGGCTGCACCGGCGACTGGTCGGGCGGCTGCTCGGCGAGCCGGTGCCGGCCCCGGGGGCGCGGCCCCGGCCGTCCGGGGCGATCGCCCGGGGTCGGGCGGTGCTGACCGACCCGGTGGCCTGGCGGGCACTGCTCTACCTGCTGCTGCGGCTGCCATTGGGGGTGCTCGGCTTCCTGGTCGCGGTCGGATTGCCGCTCAGCTGCGTCTGGTTGGTCGGCTTCCCGCTGTGGGTGCGCCTGCTGGAGTCCGGGCCGAGGCCGGTCGGCTGGCCGGACGTGGCCGGGGCCCCGGTCGGGCTCGCCGTACTGGCGGTGGTGCCGGCGGCGCTGCGGGCGGTGAGCGCGGCCAATCGGGGCCTCGCCCGGCTGCTGCTCGGCCCGGTGCGGTCGCAGGAGCGGGTGCGCGAGTTGGAGACCGCCCGGGCCACCCTGCTCGCCGAGAACACCGACCGGTTGCGCCGTCTCGAACGCGATCTGCACGACGGGACGC
Source organism: Kitasatospora sp. NPDC059817 (assembly GCF_042731835.1). Classification (NCBI taxonomy): domain Bacteria; kingdom Bacillati; phylum Actinomycetota; class Actinomycetes; order Kitasatosporales; family Streptomycetaceae; genus Kitasatospora; species Kitasatospora sp. NPDC059817. Next base: position 25,791 of record NZ_JBHWIR010000049.1, read on the forward strand.
AGGCGCAACTGGTCGCGCTCGCCATCACGCTCTCGCTGGCCGACGACGCCCTCAGCGAGGTCACCGGCGAGGTCACCGGCGAGGCCGTTGGCGTCGCCCAGCCCGAGCCGACCGGGCCGACCGGCCCGCCCGGCACTCCGGAGGCCGAGCGCCTGCGCACCCTGGTCGACCGGGCTCGCCGGCAGACCGACGACACCATCGCGGAACTGCGCCGGCTCACCCGGGGCATCCACCCGGTGGCGCTGGACGGCGGCCTCGCCCAGGCGCTGCCCGGGCTCACCGCCACCGCGCCGGTGCCGGTCACGGTCCGGCTGGATCTGAGGGAGCGGCCGGACGCGGCGATCGAGCAGGCCGTCTACTTCTGCGCGGCAGAGTTGCTGACCAACGTCGCCAAGCACAGCGGCGCGGCGGCGGCGGAGCTCACGGCCAGCGCAGCCGACGGGCGGGTGCGGTTGACGGTGCGCGACGACGGCCGCGGGGGCGCCGCTCCGGGCGGGGGCTCCGGCAGAGGCTCCGGTTCGGGCTCCGGCTCGGGCCTGGCGGGCCTGGCCGAGCGGCTCGCGGCGGTGGACGGGGTGCTGCGGGTGGACAGCCCGCCGGGCGGGCCGACGACGGTCACCGCCGAACTGCCGAGCAGCCTGTGACGGGTGCCCGCGGCGGGGCCGTCCACGGAACCGCTGCTCCCGGCTCAGCCGCCGTTCTCGGAGAGGTAGGTGAGGACGGCTTTCACCCGCCGGTTGTCGGCTTCGGTCGCCGGCAGGTCGAACTTGGCGAAGACGGCGGCGACGTGCTTCTCCACCGCCCGCTCCGAGACCACGAGCAGCCCGGCGATCGAGCGGTTGGAGTGACCCTGCGCCATCAGCTCCAGCACCTCCCGTTCGCGCGGGGTGAGCGCGTCGACGCGGCTGCGCCGCCCGCCGTGCATCAGGCCGTTGACGATCTCCGGGTCGAGCGCCGTGCCGCCGGCCGCGACCCGCTGCAGCGCGTCCACGAACTCCGAGGTGCGGGCCACGCGTTCCTTGAGCAGATAGCCGACGCCGGCGGCGCCACCTGCGAGCAGCCGGGCCGCCCAGGCGGTCTCGACGTGCTGGGAGAAGACCAGGATGCCGACCCCGGGCGAGGTGGAGCGGAGCTCGACGGCGGCGCGGATGCCCTCGTCGGTGTGGCTGGGCGGCATCCGGATGTCGACCACGGCCACATCGGGCCGGTGCTCGGCGACGGCGGCGACGAGTTCGGGGGCCGTTCCGGCGGTGGCGACCACGGCGCACCCGCGCGCGGTGAGGAGTTCGACCATGCCGTCCCGGAGGATCACCGAGTCCTCGGCGAGGACGACGCGGAGCTGCTTCTCGATCATGTCGCCATTATCGGTGGCGGCCGGGCCACCGCCACCGGACCGGTCATGCTGCCGCTCGCCCTGCCCTGCCCTGCCCGGCCGCTCGCTGCGCCGGGCGTCGGCCCTGTCATCAAAAGGATCCTGACAATCCGTCAGTTGCCGTTCCCCTGCTGCCCACGCCAGGCGTGGATGCCGGGGGCGACCTCGACCACCTCGAACGGGTAGGCGTCCCGGACGAGTTTGAGCAGGGCGCGCTGCTCGTCCAGCCAGCCGGGGGCGGGGGACAGGACGACCCGGAGGGTGACTCCGGAGTCCTCGGCGTCGGAGACGGTCACCCAGAGGCCGCCGGGCCGCCCCGGCTCGATCCGCAGCTCCGGGCCGTGCTCCTCGTCCAGCCAGCGCACTGCCTCGCGCCGCGCCAACCGTTCCAGGGCGGTTTCCCACTGCTGGAGCTGACGCTCCGTCACCAGCGTGACGAACTGCCCGCGGGCCGAGTCGGCGGTGACGGTGATCTCGCAGTCCAGCCAGTCGTGGCCGAGCAGGGAGCCCGGTGCGTGTCGCCCCAGCACCCGCACCCGTACGCTCCGGCCACCGGTGCGCCCCTCGTGCCCGGTGGCGTCGTCGGTGCCGGGGCGGTCCGTCAGTCTGATCAACTCGTTCTGGTGCGAAGCGACTTCACGCACGGTGTACTCCCGGTCACTGCGAATCCAAGGGCTGACATCCTCGCGCAGGTGTTCGTCCGGTGCCAGTCCATGGGAGGGGTTCGTCTCCGACGCGCCGACGGCCCGCCTGACCGTGGAGGTCGGGCGGGCCGGGTGGGACGGTGGGCGGCCGGCGGTCCGTGCTGGTCCGTGCTGGTCAGGGCTGGTCCGCGCTGGTCGGGACTGGTCGGGGTCGGCGCGGGTCGACGGGGCCCGTGAGTGCCGGTCAGCGCCCGGCAGTGCCGGTCACCGCTGGTCGGCGTGGCCGGTCAGGACGGTGGTGAAGATCGGCTCGCCGTTCTGGTGGCCGGTGACGGTGGTGGTGAGGGCGTCCGGGTCGTCACCGGGGGTGTGCCGGGCGGTGATCGTGGTGGCGGCGTCGTGCTCGGCGTACCGGTGGTAGGTGGTCGCGGCGGAGGCGGGGATGACGGTGGCCGGTGAGACGAGCGCGTTGGTGGCCTGGCGGGCGGCCTCCAGCAGGACCATGCCGGGGACGTGGTCGTTGGCGTGGTCGAAGAGGATCGGGTGCCAGGGATCGGGGGTGAGGTGCCAGGTCCCGGGTGCGTCGGCCGGGGTCAGGATGACGTCGCAGGGGCGGATCCGGCCCACTCGGCCCGGGGCCAGCGGCTCGCCGGAGACGGCGGGCGCCGGGTCGGCCTCGCGGCGGGCCCCGCGTAGCCGCCGGTAGGTGGAGTCCGGCACGGTGGTGAACCGGGTGTGTCCGGTGGCGGCGAGGTGGGCGCCGCGTCGGATGACGGCGCTGAGGGTGAAGTCGATGGTGGTGCCGCTCCGGCGCGGCTGCGGGACGAGTCTGGCCTCGATGCTGAGGTCGGTGGGCGCCGCGCCGATGAGCAGTTGGCGGGGGCGGGTGGTGTAGTCGAGGTTCCACATCATGAACTTGTGGTCGAGCGGGACGCCGAACCGGGTGTGCGCGAGGTAGAGCCCGGCTTGGCGGATCGTTTCAGCGGTCTGGATCGGGTCGTGCCGGGTTCCGTCGGGGGTGGTGAAGAAGGTATGGGCGCGCGGCCACTGCGCGGTGACGGCGAAGGTCGTCTCGTTCAGCTGCTCGCTGCCGGTGAGGAAGACCTCGGCGTGGCAGGCCCGGTGGACGTACTCCTTGGCAACGGTGCTGGTCAGGCGCGGTGCCGGTCCGGTCGGCACGGACGGCCCGGCGGTGCGGCCGGGGGTGGTGCCGTGGTCCGCGCCGGCGGCGCGGGAGATGGCGGGGGCGCGGTAGGCAAGCAGGGTCATGGGAGCGCTCCGGAAGGCCGTGGCGGGCGGGGTGGGCTGCTCAGGGCTCGTAAGATACGTACCTTCCGGTTTGGTTTTCAAGGAGCCCGAACGAAGGTTCGTTGGCGGCCGAGCGTGGTCGGGTGGTCGCTCCAGGTGCCGTGTGATGGCCGTCCGGGTGGACCGAGCCTGGGGTGGATGCCGCCTGGCCTGCAAAGGAATCCCCAAAAGCGGGATGACAGGTGCATTATCACAGCGGGCCGTTTTCGGTGGGATGCGGCCAGAAGTGGGGAGCCGGATTCCGGCTCTGTCGGCTGGGGGAGGGGCGGCGGTCGCTTTCCCGCCCTGTGCCGTCCACGCGGTTTTCCTTCGCTCGAAGGCGGGTGCATGCGACCTGGGGAGGAGGGATCGCCGGTTGACCGGCGGGTAAGATACAGGGTGTTTGGTTTTGTTTGCCGAGCGGTTCAGGCGGGGTGGTTGCGGTGGTGCGGCAGGAGCGGGCGATCCGGACGCGTCGGCTGATCCTGGAGGCGGCAGCCTCGGTCTTCGACGAGCACGGGTACGAGGGGGCGACGATCGGCGAGGTGGTCGCCCGCGCGGGTGTGACCCGGGGCGCGGTGTACTTCCACTTCGCGTCGAAGCGGGAGCTCGCGCAGGGCGTCGTGGAGGAGCAGTTCGGTCGGGACGAGATCCCCGAACGGCATTGCAAGCTCCAGGAGTTCGTCGACCTGGGGATGGTCGTCGCGCATCTCATGCCGCGTGACCCGCTGCTGAGCGCGGGCGCGCGGCTCTCGCTCGGCCAGGACGTGTTCGGCGACCTCGGCGGCGGCGCGATCCCCGGCTGGATCGCCCGGCTGGAGGCGGTGCTGACGGCGGCCGGCGAGCGGGGCGAGCTGCTGCCGCACGTGCTGCCGGCCGAGACGGCGTGGCTGGTGACGGGTGCCTGGACGGGCGTGCAGATCCAGTCCCAGAAGATGTCCGGCCGGGCGGATCTGGAGCGCCGGGTGGCCGTGCTGTACCGGCACGTGATGCCGAGCATCACCGTCCCCGGGGTGCTGGCCACGCTGGACCTGGGCTCGGACCGTGGTGAGCGGGTGGTGGCCGAGCTGGCGGCGGCCCGTGCGGGCGGGGCCTGAGAGTGTGCGTCCGGGGTTGACGCGGCGGCGCTCGCGGCGGCGGTCATTCCGGTTGGTCGAAGCAGTCCGGAGCTCGATTGTCCGTTCAAAAACAAACAGCTCGTTCGGTTTTGTATTGACAAACCGTCCGTCCTGTTTTTGGATGAGCACCCGGTGCTCGGCTGTGCGGTAGCCACAGCACCGGCCGGCCGGTGGCCGTCGGGGTCGCCGATCCGTCTGGATTGGGGTGGACGTCATGGAGATCCGGGTGTTAGGGGCCTTGGGGGTCCAGGTGTGCGGGGTGTCGGTGGTGCCCTCGGCGCCGAAACCACGGCAAGTGCTCGCCCTGCTGGCCCTGCGCGCCGACCAGGTCATCTCGGCGGGCGTCCTCGCCGAGGAACTGTGGTCCGGCCATCCGCCGCGCAGCGCGCGCACCACCGTCCAGACCTACGTCCTCCAACTGCGCGACCTCATCGACCGGGCGCTCGCCCACCGCGATGACGCCGGGGGAGCGTGCGGAGCCAAGGACGTCTTGGTGACCTCGCCCGGCGGCTACCGGCTCGACAGCGGCGGCGGACTGGTCGACCTCCAGGAGTTCGACCGCCTCGCGGGCCTCGGCTACCGGGCCATGGACGGCGGCGACTTCCCGCTCGCCGCCCGCCAGTTGGGCGAGGCGCTCGGCCTGTGGCGCGGTCCGGCCTTCGCCGACATCCCGCTCGGCGGTCAACTCGCCGTCGAGGCCAAGCGGTTGGAGGAGACCCGGCTCTGCGCCCTGGACCAGCGGATCGAGGCCGATCTGCGGCTGGGCCGCCACCGCGTCCTGCTCGCCGAACTCACCGTCCTGGTCGACCGCTACCGCACCCACGAGAGCCTGCACGGCCAGTACATGATCGCCCTGCACCGCTCCGGCCGGCGGGGCGAGGCCCTGGAGGCCTACCAGCGCCTGCGCAACACCCTGGTACGGGAGTTGGGCATGGAACCCTCGGCCGGACTGCGACGGCTCCAGCGCTCCATCCTGCTCGCCGACCCCGATCGCCCCGAGCCCGACCGCGCCACCGGCCCCGCCACCACCGCCGGCCCCGCCACCCCCGCCGACCGGACCCCGCCCCGCACCACCCGGCTCACCCGCGTCGGCTGAGCCCACCGCGGCGGCGGCCCGCCGCATCGCTGACGAAGACCCTAGATCTGCTCCGGCCGGGGGCGGCCGGTCAGGCCGAGGTAGTGGCCGAGCCGGGCGGCCGCGTCGAGCATGGCCAGGCCCTGGGCGGTGAGCCTGCGCTGCCAGCCGTCGAGGGCGTCGGCCAGGGAGGCCGTGCCGCCGGCCGTCCGTACCTGTCGGACCACGGTGGCGATGTGGTCCAGCGGGTAGCCGCCGCGCCGGAGCAGGTGGGCGAGTTCGGCGTCGCGGATGTCGTCGGCGCGGAAGACGCGGTGCCCGGTGGCCTGGTCCCGGGCGGGGGTGAGGATGCCCGCGCCCTCCCAGTTGCGCACGGTCGCCGGGGTGACGCCGAGCCGGTGGGCGAGTTCGCCGATGCTCAGGACGGCACCGTCCACCGCGGGCTCCGCCGACGGGCCCGCCGCAAGATCCGCCGCAATGTCCCACGCCGCGTCGGGCCGCGCCGCAAGGTCCCGCGCCGCAAGGTGGTGCACGGCCTTCCGCACCGCGTCCAGGGTGTCCCGGTCGCGGAGCAGTTGGCCGTGCCCGCGGTCGATGGCCGTCAGGGCGTCGTCGAGCCCGCCCCGGTGGAGCGCGGTCATGATCCGGCCGCCGGTCGCGTGGCCGTACGCCGCGACGAGGGAGCGGTAGGCGTCGAGCGCGGCCGCGTGCACCTCGGTGTAGATCCGGTAGCCGCTGGCGGTGCGTTCGGCGGGCGGGAGGAAGCCGTCCCGTTCGTAGTTGCGTACGGCCTGGGCCGAGAGGCCGTGCCCGCGGGCGAGGTCGGAGGGGCGCATGGTGGTCACCGGTTTGAGGCTTCAGCGGAGGATCGGGCGGTCGGAGCAGGAAAAGTCTCAACCGTTCTTTCAAGGATACGCTTGAGGACCATGAGTCAGGACTTGCGAGACCTCGTCCCTTCGTCGTGCGCACTGCTGGCGCTCGGTGAACCCACCCACCGGGAACCGGCCTTCGCGCGGATCCGCAACGAGCTGTTCGCCCAGCTGGTCGACCGGGGATTCCGGTCGATCGCCCTCGAAACCGACCGGGTGGCCGCGCTCGCCGTGAACGACTTCGTCCAGGAGGGGGTGGGCACCCTCGACTCGGTGATGGGCGAGGGCTTCTCCCACGGCTTCGGAGAGCTGGACGGCAACCGGCGGCTGGTCGCCTGGATGCGCGAGTACAACCGGAGCCGGCCGCCGGCGGACCGTCTGGCCTTCCACGGCTTCGACGCGCAGACGGAGAACACCAGCGCACCCAGCCCGCGGCGCTATCTCGAACACGCCCGCGACTACCTCGGGCTCGACCTCGACCTCGCCGGCCTGATCGGCGACGACCAGCGCTGGAGCCGCCCCGAGGCGGTCCTGGACCCGGAGATGTCGCCCGGCGCCTCCGCCGAGGCGGAGAAGCTGCGGACGATCGCCGACGACCTGCTCACCCTGCTGTACGCGCGGGCCCCGGAACTGGTCGCGGCGACCTCGCGCGCCGAGTGGCGCAGGGCCAGGACGCACCTCACCGCCGGCCTCGGCCTGCTCCGCTACCACCGGCAGTCGGCCGAGCACCTGGAGCCGGGCGCCCGGCTGTCCGGCCTCCTCGGCACCCGGGACGTGCTCATGGCCCAGAACCTCCTCGACATCCGCAGCGGCGAGGCCCGCCGAGGGGGAACCCTCGTCTTCGCCCACAACCTCCACCTGCAACGGCAGCCGAGCACCATGCGGTTGGCGGACCTGGACCTGGCCTGGAGCGGCACCGGCGCCATCCTGGACTCCCTGGACGAGCCGTACACCTTCGTCCCCGGCAGCCTGGGGCGCAGCGCGGCCGTCGGGCTCCAGGAGCCCGAGCCGGACACCCACGAGGGCGCGCTCCAGCGCGGGGCCGCCACCTGGGGACTGGTCGAGCCCGGTGCGGCCGCCGGCGGCCGGACGCGCACCGACACCACGCCTGATCAGGGCTACTTCCCGCTCGACCGGGCTGTCCTCGACGGGGCCGACGCGATTCTGCACATCGGCGACGGCACCGCCGCCGCGTCCTGACGGGGCACCGCCGCCGCGCTCTGACGTGACGTCACCACCGCCGTCGCGCTGACACGGCGGCCTGCGGAGGGCGGACCCCCGGCAGCGTCAGGTACGGGCCCCCGGGCCCGGATAGGACGTCCGCAAGTGGCCCAGGAGCGCGGCCGTGGGCGGCGCGATGGGGCGGCCGGTCGGCCAGGCCAGCGCGATCCGCACCAGCGGGACGGGGTCGGTGAGCGGCCGGATCCGCAGCCCGGGGGCGGGCGGCGGATCCGGCAGCACGGCCACGCCCAGCCCGTGCGCGGCGAGTTCGGCCAGCTGCGGCGGGGCGGCCGCCTCGACCGCGACCGTGGGGCGCGCCCCGGCCGCGGCCAGGGCCTGCTCCAGCGCCGTCCGCAGGCCGGTGCCGCGCGGGGTGCTCACCAGGGCGTGCCCGGCCAGCGCGGCGACCGGCAGGGGGCCGTCCGGTCCGCCGGCCAGCGGGTGGTGCCCGGTGAAGGCGGCGACCAGCGGGGCTTCCAACACGGTGTGCAGGGCGAGCCCGGCCAGCGTCCGCCAGCCGTCGTCGTCGTCCCGTCCGCTGGCGGCGGTGGGCAGGCCGATCACGGCGAGGTCCAGCCGCCCCTTGCGCAGCGCGCCGAGCATCCGCGCGGTACCGTCCTCGGCCAGCGAGAGGTCGATGCCCGGGTGGTCGCGGCGGAACGCGGCGAGTGTGGTGGCGAGTCCGGGGAGGTCGTCCGCCCCGGCCGGCGGGACAGGGCCCAGGGCTGCCCCGGAGACCAGCCCGAGCCGGACGTGTCCGCGCCGCAACCCACCGAAGTCCTGCGCCGTCTGCCGCGCCGCCGCGGCGGAGGCGAGCGCCGCCCGCGCGTGCGGGAGCACCGCCTCGCCGACCGGGGTGAGCCGGACGGCGCGCCCGCTGCGGTCCAGCAGTCGGTGGCCCAACTCCTTCTCCAGCTGCCGGATCTGGGCGCTCACCCCGGGCTGGGTGAGGTGCAGCAGCTCGGCGGCGCGGGTGAAGCTGCCCTGCTGGGCCACGGTGACGAAGTACTGGAGCTGCCGGAGTTCCATAACTTCTGATGATAGGTGGAAGAACTCCCCGGTCTTGGACGTACGGAGGGCCCCGGCCGCAGGCTGGAGGCATGGAAACCGTGCAGCACGACCAGGGCGTCGACTGGGTCCGCGAACAGATCGCGGCCGAACGCCGGGAACTCGCCGAGGTGTTCACCACCTTCACCCGGGACCAGTGGAACTCCCCGTCGCTGTGCTCCGGTTGGCGCGTCCGCGAGGTCGCCGCCCATATGAGCACCGGCTTTCGCTACTCCACGGCCCGCAACCTCGCGGACCTCATGCGGGCCGGCGGCTCCCTCCACCGGATGACCGACCGGGTGGCCCGCCGCGACGCCGCCGCCCTCACCGACCGCCAACTCGCCGCCGCCCTCGCCGACCACGCCGAACACCCCTGGCGCCCCCCGGTCGGCGGCCGGATCGCCGCCCTCGGCCACGACGTCGTCCACGGCCTCGACATCACGACCGCGCTCGGCCTGCCCTCGCGCCTCCCGCTGCCTCGGGTCACCGCCCTGCTCGCCACCGTCTCCCGCCGCAGCCTGCGCTTCTTCGGCGCCCGACTCGACGGCGTCCACCTGCGGGCCACGGACACCGGCTGGGCGTACGGCGAGGGCCCGGCCGTGGTGGAGGGCCGGGCCGAACACCTCCTGCTGCTCGCCTACGGGCGCCGCCTGCCGCCCGGCCTGGTCACCGGCCCGGGCGCGGGGCGGTTCACCCTGGACGGGTAGCGGGCGCGGCCGCTCTCGGGTGTCCGGCCGTCGGCGAGAGCGCCGTGCAGGTACCGAAGCAGGTCGCCAGGCTGACCCACGGCCCCCGACCCCGGCTCCCGACCCCGCGAGGCGCCGCCGCGCGCTTCGCTCCCCGCGGCGCAGCCGGGGGCGCGCGGGGGTGAGCAGGGGTGGCTAGGATCGGAATCGCATATTCCGGATAGGCGGTGAGACGGGAAGCAAGGTCTCCGATGGCCCCGAGGTCCGAGCAGTGGCCGCCGTACGTGCGGTTCGCGCCGTGGTTGCTGATCGTCGGCGGGCTCGTCTGGAACTCCCTGGATCCCACCGACTACTGGGGCGACCCGCTCCTGGCGGCCGCCGCCGTCCTGACCGGCGCGCTGCTGACCTTGCGGGACACCCTCGCGGTGGGCGTCGCCAATGTGACCGGCATCCTCGTGCTGGCCGTGCGGGACGGCTCGATCGGCACCCAGGACGGCTACCTGGAGCTGGTGAACACGGCCTTCGCCGCGCTGCTCGGCGTCTGGGTCAACCGCGTCGTCGCCCGGCACGGGGAGCGGCTGGCGCAGGTGCGGTCGGTGGCCGAGGCCGCCCAGCGGGCGGTGCTGCCCGAGCCGCCCGCGCGGGTGGGCCGGCTGTCGGTCGCCGCCTGCTACCGGGCGGCGCAGACCGAGGCACTGATCGGCGGCGACGCGTACGCGCTGCAGGCGACCCCGTACGGCGTACGGGTGCTGATCGCGGACGTACGGGGCAAGGGGCTGCAGGCGGTCGGCGCGGTGTCGGTGCTGCTCGGCGCGTTCCGGGAGGACGCCCACCGCGCGCCGGACCTCGCGGCGCTGGCCGACGGGTTGGAGCGGGCGCTCGCCCGGGAGAGCGCGCTGCTGGCCGAGGAGGTGCGGCTGGAGGGGTTCATCACGGCACTGCTGGTCGAGTTCCCGCCGGGTGAGGACGTCGTGCGCACGCTCGACTGCGGGCACCCGGGGCCGTACCTCCTGGGCGGCCCGGACGCGGTGCGCCGGTTGGACGCCGCCGACCCGGGGCTGCCGCTCGGGATGGGCTCGCTGGGCGTGGCCCGGCCGGTGCCGCAGACCCGGCCGTTCCCGCCGGGGTGCACGCTGCTGCTGGTGACCGACGGGGTGACGGAGGCCCGGGACGCGGCCGGGGAGTTCTACGATCCGCTGCTCGCCCTGGGCCCGCTCGGCCCGTTCGACGGCCCCCAGGAGGCCGTCGACGCGCTGGTGGCGGACGTGGAGCGGTGGACGGGCGGGCCGCGGGACGACGACATGGCGGTGCTGGCGGTGACCTGCCGGGAGGCGGACTGAGCGGCGGGGCCCGGTCCGGCCCGTCCGGCGGCGCGGGTGCTTCTTCCCACGGCCTCCTGCGGCGCGGCCGATATCACGATCAGGTGACGGACAGTCAGTGTTTCGCATGATCCAGCCAAGTTGAGTGACGGCGTCCGGTGGCCGGAATGCGAATGCCCGCATAGCGGACGGCGAATTGGACGTGCGGGGCCCGTGGTGTGCCGGGTGGCCGCGCGAGTGGTCCGCCCCTGGTCGGCGGCCTGCGCGGACGTCCCGGCGGGAGCGTGTTCGGCCGTATGGGGGCCGTAAGGGCGGGTCGCGGGAGTGGCGCGATAGGGCCGACCCGTGGTTCGTCCGGAAACGGACGCGATGCTTGCCCAGTAGCGAAGTGGTGACCGAAAGTCGCACTGATGAACGAGACGCCAAGCCCCCGCCGCGACCGACTGCTCGGCCACCGCGACTTCCGACTCCTGCTCACCGGAGCCGCGACGGCCCAGACGGGCAGTCAGGTGACCCTGGTCGCGCTCCCGTTGGTGGCGGTGGTGGTGCTCGATGCCACACCCTTCGAGGTCGGCCTGCTGACCGCCGCCGAGACCGCCGCGTTCCTGCTGGTCGGCCTGCCGGCCGGCGCCTGGCTGGACCGGATGCGCAAGCTCCCGGTGCTGATCCGCGCCGACGTGGTGCGCTGCCTCGCCGTCGGGTCGATCCCGCCGGCCGCCGCGCTCGGCGTGCTGACCATGGCCCAGCTCTACCTGGTGGCGCTGGTCACCGGGGTGGCGACGGTCTTCTTCGACGTCGCCCACCAGTCCTTCCTGCCGTCCGTCCTGCCGCGCGAGCAACTGGTCGGGGGCAACGGCGCGATCGAGACGGTCCGCTCCTCGGCGCAGATCGTCGGGCCCGGGCTCGGCGGCGGCCTGGTCCAGCTGCTCGGCGCGTCGCTCGCCATCGTGGCCGACGCCGTCGGCTACCTCGCCTCCGCCCTGCTGCTCGCCCGGATCCGGGTCGAGGAGCCCCAACCGGAGCCGGCGACCGGACGGTCGCTGCGCGCCGAGGTCGCCGAGGGCGTGCGCTTCGTGCTCGGGCACCCGCTGCTGCGGGCGATCGCCACCGCGACCGCCGTGTCCAACCTGTTCGCCGCCGTGCTGGCGGCCGTGCAGACGGTGTTCTGGGTGCGGGTGCTCGACCTGGCGCCGGGCGCCATCGGCCTGCTGCTGTCGGCCTCCGCCGTCGGCGGCCTGGCCGGGGCGCTGTGCGCGGGGCGGCTGGCGGCGTGGCTCGGCCAGGCCCGGCTGATCTGGCTCGCCACCGTGGTGACGGCGCCGTTCGCGCTGCTGTGGCCGCTGTCCGGCCGGGGCGCGGGCGTGGTGCTGTTCGGGATCGCCTCGGCGGTGGTGCTGTTCGGCGCGGTGGCCTACAACGTCGCCCAGGTGAGCTTCCGGCAGAGCCTGTGCCCGCCGGAGCTGCTCGGCCGGATGAACGCCACCATGCGTTTCCTGGTCTGGGGCACGCTGCCGATCGGCGCGCTCGTCGGCGGCACCGTCGCCGACGCGGCCGGACCGCGCGCCGCGCTGTGGCTGTGCGCGGCGGGCTTCCTGCTCGTCCCGGTGCCGCTGCTGCTGTCGCCGCTGCGCCGGCTGCGGGACCTCCCGGCCGAAACCGCCGCCACGGCCGGGGAGGAGCCCGTCGCGAGCCCCGCCGCCTGACGCACCCGGCCGCCCGACGAGCCCCGCCGCCTGACGTCCGAACCGAACCGAGACCGGAAACCGGAGACCGTTCCGTGCACGCCAGCATCACCGCCGCCTACCTCGCCCGGTACCGTTCCGCCGCCGCCGACTCCCCGACGGACCTGCTCCCGCTCACCGGCGCCCAGCGGCGCTTCCTGATCACCCGCAGGCTCGCGCCGCAGGGCCGGCCCGAGGTCGTCCCGCTGTTCCACGCCTACCCGGGTGGCACCCTCGACCTGCCCCGGCTGGCCCGCGCCGCCGCCGCCACCGCCGCCCGGCACCCGGCGCTGTGCGGCGGCTTCGGGACGGTGCGCGGCACGCCCGTCCTGCGGGTCGGCGCCCCCTCGGCCGAAGCCGCCCGGATCGCCGTCCCGCCCGGCGGCACCGCCGGGTCCGCCCTGCGCGAAGCCCTGCTGGACTGGCCCGCCGACGGGCCCGCGCTGCGCCTGCTGGTGGCCCGGGAGCCGGACGGCGAGGAGGAACTGCTCGCCCTCGCGGTGGACCACGCGGCCTGCGACGAGCAGTCGCTCGGCATCCTGACCGCCGACCTCACCGACGCCTACGCCCGGGACGACCACGCCCAGGAGGCCGTCGCCGCCCCCGACCAGGACGCCCTGGCGGCCTACCGGGAGGCCGTCGAACGGCAACTGGCCGCCGAGGACGCCGCCGGCGGCCCCGCCGCACAGGCCCACTGGGGCCGCCGGCTCGGCGGCGTCACCGGGACGGGCGGGGGAGCGGCCGGCTCCACCGGCATGCTCAGCCACCGGCTGCCCGCCGCCGAGGGGGCCGCCCGCACCGCCTTCTTCCCCGCACTGCTGGACGCCACCGCGGCCGCCGCCCACCGGCTGCACCGGACCGACGGGCAGCTCGCCCTCGGCTACCCGTGGGGCGGCCGCCCGCCCGGCGCGCCCGCCGCGCTCGGCTGCTTCCTCAACACCCTGGTGCACCCCGCCGCACCCGGCGCGGCCACCGCCCTGGAGGACCTCGCCGACGCCTGGTGGGACGACCTCGACCACGCCGACACCCCGTTCGACGAGGTGGTCCGGGCCGCCCGCACCGCCGGCGCCCCGTGGACGGGCGCCCTGGACGGCATGCTCACCCTGGAGGACCTGCACCGCCGCCCGCCGCTGGTGCTCGGCGGCGTGCCCGGCCGGGAGATCCACCTGGCCGGGCGGCCGCTCGCCGCGCCGTTCGCGGTCGCCGCCTCGCACGGCGACGACCTGCTGGTGCGCCTCGCCTGGGACCGCGAACGGTTCCCCGAGGACGCCGCCACCGCCGCCTTCGACGACCTGCTCGCCACGCTGCGCCGCCACCTGCGGACGGCCTGACCCGCCCGGCCCGACCCCGCGCCGGACACCTGATCCGGACACCTGATCCGGACGCCTGATCCGGACCCGACCCGAAGCCGCCCCGGCCCCGACCCGAAGCCGTACCGGACCCGCACCGGACGTCCGCATCAGGACGCCCGCCCCGGACGCCTGACCCGCCCCGGACCGAAGCCGCCACCGAATCCCCACACCGACCGCCGGGCCGTGCCACCACCCCGGCGCGCCCGGAACCAGGGCCGGGCCATCCACGCCCGCCCCGTCACCGCAGGGCCAACACGCCCACCACACAAGGGAGTCACCGATGTTTGCGCTCTCCTCCTCGCAGGAGATCGTCTGGCTGCACGAGCAGATGCTGCCCGGCAGTCGTGCGTACAACTTCACCGCCGTGCTCGACCTCTGGGGCACCCTCGACGAGGACGCGCTGCACGCCGGACTGGCCGCCGTCCTCGCCCACCACCCGGGCCTGCGCCTGGAACTGGTCCCCCGCCCGGAGGGCCTGCCCGGCCAGCGGGTCGCCGAGCACTGCGAACCGACGCTGCGCCGCAGCGACTTCGCCGCCGAGGCCGACCCGGACGCCGCCTTCCGCGAGCTGCTGGCCGCCGAGGCCGAGGAGCCGGTGGACACCGAGAAGGCGCCGGTGCTGCGCTGGCACCTGGTGCGCCTCGGCACGGACCACCACCGGCTGATCCACGTCGAGCACCACCTCGTCCACGACGGCCACTCCTTCGCGATCCTGCTGCGCGACCTGTTCACCGTCTACCGCGCCCACGTCCTCGGCGAGCCCTACCAGCTGCCCGAGGCGCCCTCGTACGAGCAGCACGCCCGTACGGCCGTCGACCCGGACGCCCGCGAGCGCGCGCTCGCCTTCTGGCTGCGGGAGCTGACCGACGCCCCGCGCGAGGTCACCCTGCCCGGGCTGGCCAACCCCGCCGCGGTGCGCCGCCACCGCGGCGGCCAGATGCGCCAGGCGATCGGCGCCGACCTGGCCGAGCGGCTGCGCACCCGCAGCAAGGAGGACGGGCACACCCCATTCAGCACCCTGCTCACGCTCTTCGCCGAACTGCTGCGCCGGCACTCCGGGCACCGCGAACTCGTCGTCGGCACCGCCGTCGGCAACCGCCCTGAGGGCTTCGAGGGCACCGTCGGCATGTTCGTGAACACCGTGCCGCTGCACCTGCGACTGGACCCGTCCGCCCCCGGCACCGAGGCCGTCGACGAGGTGACCGACGTCCTGCTGCGCGCGCTGCCCTACCAGGACCTGCCGGTCCAGGAGCTGACCCGCCGGCTCGGCCTGCACACCGGCGGCGCCGACAACCCGCTGTTCAACGTGATGTTCAGTGCGCACGACGCCGCGCTGCCGGACGTCCAGGCGCCCGGTCTCGAAGTCTCGCTGTACGAAGGCTTCAACACCGGCACCACCCGCTTCGACCTCGACCTGGTGCTGCTGCCCGACGACCGCCGGGTGGTCGGCGAGAAGCACGGCGGCGCCGGGATGACCCTGGTCTGGGACTACGACGCCGACCTCTTCGGCGAGGCCGAGGCCACCCTGCTGGCCGACCGCCTGCTCCAGCTGCTGCGCTGCTACCTCGACCGGCCCGAGGCCACGCTGGCCGCGCTCGACCCCGCCCCGGCCGCCGAACCCGCCACCGCCGTCGCCCGGGCCGGTCTCGACCCGGCCGCCGCCCACGACCCCACGGCGATCGCGATGATCGCCGGCACCGAGCGCCTCAGCTACGGCGAGCTCGACCGCCGCGTCACCCAGCTGGCCGAACGCCTGCGCGCCGCCGGCGTCACCCCCGGCCAGCCGGTCGCCGCCGTGCTGCCGCGCGGCGTGGACAGCGTCGTCGCCCTGCTCGCCTGCCTGCGGTACGGCGCCGTGTACGCGCCGCTGTCCGCCGAGGACCCGGCCGCCCGGCTCGGCCTGCTGCTGGACCGGCTGGCCCCGGCCCTGGTGCTGGCCACCCGGCAGAGCGCGCTCGCCCTGCCCGCCGACGGCGTCACCCCCGCGCTGCTGGACGGCCCGGCCTTCCCCAAGGCCGAGCCCGCCGCAGTGGTGGAGGGCGCCGCCTACCTGATCCACACCTCCGGCTCCACCGGCGTGCCCAAGCCCGTCCTGGTCGGCCGCGACGCGCTCGCCGGGTACGTCGCCGCGATCGCCGCCCGCTACGAACTGACCCCCGCCGACCGGGTGCTGCTGTTCGCCCGCCCGTCCTTCGACGTGGCGCTGGAGGAGGTGCTGCCCGCGCTCGCCGCCGGCGCCGCCCTGGTCGTGCCGCAGCGCGAGGTTCCCACCGGGCCCGAGCTCGTCGCCGTGCTCGCCGCCCGCGGCGTCACCGTCGCCAACCTGCCGACCAGCTACCTGCTCGCCGTCCGCGAGGACCTGCGCGAGGCGCTGCGCGACGGCCGCTGGGCGCCCCGGCTGCTCGTCCTCGGCGGCGAGCGCCTGCCCGCCCGCGCGCTGACCGGCCTGATCGAGGCCACCACCGTGCTGAACGCCTACGGCGTCACCGAGGCCACCGTCACCTCCACCGTGTACGAGGTCACCGCCGCCGACGTGGCCGAGGACGGCGAGATCCCGCTCGGCGCCGAACTGGACGGCGTGCGCCTGCACGTCCTGGACGAGGCGCTGCGCCCGCTCCCGGCCGGCTGCGTCGGCGAACTCGCCGTCAGTGGAGCCCTGTTGGCCGACGGCTACCTCGGTCTGCCGGAGCCGACCGCGGCCCGCTTCGTCACCGTGCCCGCCCTCGGCGGCGAGCGTGTCTACCGCACCGGCGACCGCGGCTACCGCGACCTGCGCGGCCGGCTGTGCTTCCTCGGCCGAGCCGACAACCAGGTCAAGCTGCGCGGCCACCGGATCGAACTGGAGGAGATCGAGGCCGCCGCCTCCGCCGAACTCGGCGGCCGCTCCTGCGCGGTGGTGCTGCACACCGACCCGCAGGCCGGCCCGCGCCTGATCGGCTTCCTGGAGGGCGCCGACCGCCCCGACCAGGCCGCCCTGCACGCGGCGCTCGCCCAGCGGCTGCCCGGCGGGCTCGTCCCCGCCACCTGGACGGCCGTCGAGACGATGCCCACCCTGCCCGGCGGCAAGCCCGACCGCGCCGCCCTCGCCCGGCTCGCCGACGAGGCCCCCGCCCAGGAGGCCGCCCCGGCCGCCGAGAGCGCCTTCGCCGACCCCGGCCAGGAACTGATCGCCGCCGCCTGGCGCGAGGTGCTCGGCCACGACCGCTTCACCGCCGAGTCCCACTTCTTCGAGGTCGGCGGCCACTCGCTGCTCGCCGCCCAGCTCGCCGCCTGGCTGGAGCCGCACCTCGGCAGCCGCCCGCCGCTGCGCACCCTGTTCCGCCACGCCGTCCTGGCCGACCAGGCCAGCGCCCTCACCGGCCAGCACCCCGGAAAGGCAGACCGCGCATGAGCGCCCCCTCCGCCGTCCTCGAAGACGCCCACCGCGAACTCGTCGACGCCTTCGAGAGCTTCGTCCGCCGCGAGCTCGTCCCGCTGGCCGCCGAACTGCCCGAGACCGCCGACGAGGTGCCCGCCGAACTGCGCGCCTACGTCCGCAAGCGCTCCGCCGCGCTCGGCTTCTACGCCGGCGACTACCCCGAGGAACTCGGCGGCGCCGACATGCCGTTCACCGCCGTCGTCCTGCTGCACCACGCCGCCGGGCGCAGCGGCTGCCCGCTCGCGCCGTACGCCCTGGCCGGCTCCGACGGCCCCAGCCCGCTGCTGCGGCACGGCACCCCCGAGCAGATCGAGCGCCACCTCGTGCCGCTGGTGCGCGGCGAGCAGACCCGCTGCCTCGCCCTCACCGAGCCGCACGCCGGCTCCGACGCGTTCCGCCTCACCACCACCGCCGTGCGCACCGCCGACGGCTGGGTGCTGAACGGCCGCAAGACCTTCGTCAGCAACGCCGACCGGGCCGGCCTGGTGCTCGTCGTCACCGCCACCGACCTCGGCGAGGGGGCCGGGCCCACCGCCGGCGCCACCGCCTTCGTCCTCCCGATCGACCAGCCCGGCCTGCGGATCGGCCAGCGCTACGAGGGCATGTCCGGCGAACCGCTGTTCGAGCTGCTGCTCGACCAGGTCACCGTCTCCACCGACGCCGTGATCGGCGGCGAGGAGGGCGTCGGCGCGGCCACCGCCCTCGCCATGGACAGCCTCTCCCGGGGCCGCCTGGTCGTCGCCGCGATGTGCAACGGCATCGCCGAGTACGCGCTGCGCATGGGCGTCGAGTACGCCCGCGAGCGGCGCGCCTTCGGCAAGGTGATCGGCGAGTACCAGCACATCCAGGAGCACCTGGTGGCCACCCGGGCCGAGGTGGAGTGCTCCAAGCTGCTCACCCTCGCCTGCGCCCGGCTGGTCGACGACGGCACCGAGGCGCCGGAGAACGCGGCGCTCGCCAAGCTCACCGCCTCCGAGACCGCCGTGCGCGCGGTGGACCGCTCGCTCCAGGTGCACGGCGCCACCGGCTGGGTGCGCGGCCACCCGCTGGAGTTCCTGTACCGCTACGTGCGGATGACCACGATCATCGAGGGGACCTCCGAGGTCCAGAAGGTGATCATCGCCCGCTCCATGGGCCTGAACTGACAGTCCGTCAACGATCTGTCAACAGCCTGTCAACGGCCTGAACCACCTGGAGACGATGATGGAAACCCTGAGCATCGAATACGGCCGCCCGCACCAGGACGGCGCGGTCCTCGACCTGTTCGCCACCTGGGTGCACCGGACCCCGGACGCGCCCGCCCTGATCGACGGCGCCCGCACCTACAGCTACGCCGAACTCGACCGCCTCGCCGACACCGTGGCCGCGGCGCTGCGCGACCGGATCCGCCCCGGCGACCTGGTCGGCGTCTGCCTCGGCCACTCCGCCGCCCTGGCCGCCGTCACCCTCGCCACCGCCAAGCTCGGCGCCGTCCACCTGCCGCTCGGCCCGCGCCCCGGCGAGCGCCGGCTCCAGGCCGTCGCCGAGCAGCTGCGGCCCGCCTGCCTGGTCGGCGACCCGGCCCGGCTTCCCCAGGGCGGCGAGCAGCTGGCGCTCGACCTGGACCCGACCACCGACGTGGTCGCCGCGTTCGTCCCCGGCGAGCAGGTCCACGTGCCCGCCGGCACCCACTACGCGGTGCTCACCTCCGGCTCGACCGGCACCCCCAAGGCCGTCGCCGTCGGCGAGCCCGCCCTCGGCGCGCTGCTCCACTGGTACCGCGAGCTGACCGGCCTCGGCCCCGGCGAGCGGCACAGCCTGCTGATCGGCGTGTCCTTCGACCCGCACGTCCTGGAGCTGTGGGCCACCCTCACCTCCGGCGCCGCACTCACCCTCGCCCCCGAGGCCGTCCGCTGGGACCCGGGCGCGCTCACCGACTGGTGGCGCGAGGCCGGCGTCACCGTCAGCATCCTGCCCACCCCGCTCGCCGAACCGATCCTGGCGCGCGCGTGGCCGGACGGGCTGGCGCTGCGCCACCTCACCATCGGCGGCGACCGGCTGCGCCGCGCCCCCGGCCCGGACGTCACCGCGGCCGTCCACAACGCCTACGGCCCCGCCGAGGCCACCGTCACCACCACCGTGCACACCATGGCGCCCGGCCTCGACCACGGCGCCGGCGCACCCCCGATCGGGCTGCCCGTCCCGGGCGCGGTCGTCCTGGTCACCGACGAGGACGGCCGGCCGGTGCCGCGCGGCCAGGCCGGCGAACTGCGCATCGGCGGCCGGGGCCTGGCCGCCGGCTACCTCGACCCCGAGCTGACCGCCCGGCGCTTCGTCGGCGTGCCGCCCGGCGTGGACGGCATCGACCGGGTCTACCGCAGCGGCGACCGGGTCGTGATGGGCGCCGACGGCGTGCTGGAGTTCCACGGCCGGCTCGACGACCAGGTCAAGGTCAGCGGCGTCCGGGTCGAACCCGCCGAGGTCGAGGCCGCGTTCGAGCGCGACCCGCGGGTGCGCCGGGCCGTGGTGGCCGCGGCCCCGGCGCCGACCGGCGGCGTCCGGCTGCTCGCCTTCGTCCAGACCGTCGAGGGGCCCTCGGCGGCCGGCGCCGACGGACTGCTGGCGGCGGTCCGGCCGTGGCTGCCCGAGCAGGCCGTCCCGTCGGCCGTCCGCCTGGTCGACACCTTCCCGCTGGACGCCAACGGCAAGGTCGACCGCGCCGCCCTGCTGCTCGCCCCGGCCGCGGACGAGCCGGTCGCGGCGGAGGAGGGCGCCACGCCCACCGAGCGCACCGTGCTGCGCCTGTGCCGCGACCTGCTCGGCCGCGCCGACCTCGGGCCCGGCGACAACTTCCTCGCCTCGGGCGGCAACTCGCTCGCCGCCGCACGGCTGCTGGAGGCCCTGGAGGAGGAGTGCGGGGTGCGGCTGCGCGCGCCCCTGGTGCTGCGCCAGCCCGACCTGCGGGCCGTCGCCCGGCTGGTGGCGGAGCGGCAGCCGACCGCCGCCGCCGCCGTCTGACCGCCCGCCCGCCCGTACGACCTGCGCAGGGCGGGGCCCCGCCCGGCGCGGGCCGGGGCGCCCCCCGGGGGCCCCACACCCACCCCCCCCCCCCCCCCCCCGGAGCGCCCCCCCCCCCCCC